>CAZOSP010000001.1:0-60703 GCA_964582525.1 uncultured Thiomargarita sp.
GTGTCGTCTGACACGCTGTGTCGTCTGACACGCTGTGTCGTCTGACACGCTGTTGTTGACAGCTTTTCGCCCTTCGGAGAAAAAAGGCGAGGGGAGTACCATCCTTAGTACCTGCCTTTAAGCATTGTGAAAACAGCAGTAAAGGCAGACCCTCATCTTAAGCAACGCGCAAGAAAAAGAAAATGCGTATTTATACGCCATGTAATTGTTGGCTGTGGCGTACCACGCTATACACAGCCGCACCCCATAAGCCCATGAAATCACTTTGATTTAAGCGGATTGGAATGGTTTGTAAAATACCACCTTTAGCGGCAGAATTGATAAATTCTTTGCGAAACGTATCGTTATCGACTAAAAACGGGCTGTTCAGTGCCACGCCGCCGGTGATGTACAGCACGCTGCATGTATCTAGCAAACTCAGCACATAATGGCGACAGCTACGTGCATAGAGGCGGGCAAAATAGTGGGCGCAGGGCGAATCAGCTTGAATTTTTTGCGGAATTTGCGCCGCGCTAATGGCTTCACCGGTTAAATATTCATGCAGCAATAATAAACCTGAACCCGACACGATCTGGTCATTAATCGCATAATCGCCTTGCAAAGGGTTTCTTTGGTTGACAAAACGCTGATAACCCTGCTCGCTGACATCAAAGGCAAAAGCATTATGCCCCGCTTCGGAAGGAATAACCCGATATTTGCCGTCAAAATAGTCCAGCGCGGCGTGACCTAAGCCAGTGCCAGCACCGACCACGCACCTGTTTTGCGTTATCATGCGCGTACCGTTTTTAATGGCTTTGACCCGCATGTGCGGACTTAAGCAGGCAAAGGCTTGCGCGACAAAATCATTAATTAAAAAAATCTCGCCTTGAAGGTTGTGCAGACTTTTCACATCCGCTTCCCGCCAACTGACATTTGCCAGCAAAGCATATTGATTGTTTTCCACAGGACCCGGGACACCCAGCACTACATTTGAATAATGCAGCTCGGTTGGTGGACATTGCTGCACAAAATAATTGATTAATTCATTAAACGAGGCGAAAGCTGAAGTGCTGACTTTAATCGGTGTTGCGCTCAACATCTGTAGTGTGTCAATGTTATCGCCACTAAATACCGCGCCGCGACTGTAAGTGCCGCCAATATCAATACTCAGAATATTCATTAAGTGAGTTCCTATAGATTTTCAGATATTAAGTTTCTAAATTTTACACGGGCTAATGCTGAAAAATCGTCAATGCGTGGGAAATTATTTATCTGAAAAACTATATAGGCATTAATTTTGGCTTGAATGGTGTCATCTGGCCCTGGTCGAGTAGCCTCAAGGGGAAGTGCCTTGGGGCTGCTCGACCCCGGCTACCCGGCTCGTGGCTGTCATCCTGATCATCGGGAGGCGGATGCACAGCCGCTTAACGCGCTCTTCATCCAGAGAGTGGATGTAGTTTTCGTCAAGTTGTTGGAGGGCCGTGGGGGTAAGTTTCATGTTGCATTCTGTGACAGAAGCGCGGGTTGTTATGCAAGCTTTAGTGAGGGAACTGAACGGTTACAAACCCAAGCAGTTGCATCAAACTTGATACAGTAAAAATGCAGTGTCTGGCGGCATGAGTCTACATTTGTGCTTAGACTTTGAGCAAAACCAGCAAGCTTTCCAATTCCAAACGCAATGCTTTAATCGCATTTTTTTCAGAATCAAGGCTCACATCTTCAGGCTTGCTGTCGTCAGTCAACTGCTGTTTAGCCCCGCCGATAGTAAAGCCTTTGTCATACAGCAGGTTGCGAATTTGGCGAATCAGCAGCACATCGTGGCGTTGATAATAACGCCGATTGCCGCGCCGTTTCAGCGGTTTGAGCTGTGGAAACTCTTGTTCCCAGTAGCGCAACACATGCGGCTTCACAGCACATAACTCGCTGACTTCGCCAATCGTGAAGTAACGCTTGCTGGGAATAACCGGCAATTCGTTATTGTTCGATAGTTCCAGCATAAGCTTCTACCCGCGCTCTGAGTTTTTGACCTGGGCGAAAAGTCACAACGCGCCGGGCGCTGATGGGAATTTCTTCTCCGGTTTTGGGATTACGTCCAGGACGTTGATTTTTTTTACGCAAATCAAAATTGCCAAAACCGGAAAGTTTCACCTGTTCACCTTCTTCTAAAGCTTGGCGAATTTCCTCAAAAAATAAGTCAACGACCTCTTTAGCTTCGCGCTTATTGAGTCCTAGTTCTTCAAATAAACGATCTGCCATAATGGCCTTGGTTAATGCCATGTTTAATTGCCCTCCGGGGTTCATGGACGAGTTATTGTGTTTAGACCTGAAGTTTTTAGTAGGCTACGCCCTGCCTGAAACTGCTTTCAGGGAGATTTTTAAGCACTCAAAATCCAAATAAAGCAAACAGTGCAGTTTCTGGCTGGTGTGAGTACATTTATCAGTAACCGTTCACGCTCCCGCGCCAAACCTGTCAGGTTTTTACCGAGAGGGATGTGAACGCTTAGGTTTATCAAGTCTATTGGCTAAGCTCTTAAAGTAGCACCAAAATCCTGTTGCAAACAGGTTAATACTTGGTTAATTACAGGATCGATTTCAGATTCTGTTAGATTGCGCGAAGATGCTCTGAAGGTCAAGCCCAAAGCAAGACTTTTTTTCTCAGGATCAATACCTTCGCCTTGATAGATGTCAAACAACTGGAGGTTTGTCAAGAACTCTCCGGCATTTTTTTGAATATCGGCGAGTAACGCGCTTATTGGCAACTGCTGATCAACGACTAAGGCAAGGTCGCGGCGAATGGCGGGGAATTTCGATAGACTTTGAAATAGTGGCAGGGCTTGCTGCGCCCAGACCCCTAGTTGAATCTCAAAAAGATAGACCGCCGCATTCACATCCAAGTCTTTTTCTAAGGCAGGATGCAGTTTGCCCAAATACCCCAGCGTCTGCCCCTGATGTAGCAGTTGCGCGGTTTGCGCGGGATGTAGCGCGGCATGTTGACCGCTCACCCATTCGAGCGGCAGGGCAGAATATTTGAGCAGTGCCTCAAGATCGCCCTTGACATCGAAAAAATCCACTTCGCGCTTGGGCATTCCCCATTGTTCCGGCAGGGCGCGTCCGCTCACTACGCCACCTAACACAGGCTCTTGAACCAAGCTGCCGTCGGCATTTTGGATAAAACGCAAGCCTGTCTCAAACAAGCGAATATCAGCCTGTTGACGTTTTTGGTTGTGCAGCAAGGCTTGCATTAAGCCGCTCCATAGACTGGTGCGCATTTCCGCCATGTCGGAAGCCAGCGGGTTTGCTAGTGGTATGCCCGATACATTGGGATTGAGCCGCGCTTGCAGTTGCGGATCGACAAAGCTGTAGGTGATGGCTTCTCGATAGCCGCGCTCAACCAGCACATTTTGCAAGCGTTGCAGGCTGTTATTGCGTACTTTGCCTAACGGCAGCGCGGCGTTGGCGGTTTGCTTAGGCAGGCGATTGTAGCCATAGACCCGCGCTACTTCTTCAATTAAATCGGCTTCGATATTGATGTCAAAACGAAAACTGGGCGGCACTACATGCCATTCGCAAGGATTCTCAGAAGTTTTGTCGATTTCCATGCCCAGTCGTGTCAGGCAATTTTCTACCTCCTGCTCAGGAATCATTTGCCCCAGCAGCCGTTCTATGCGGCTGGCGCGTAGGGTGATGCTATGGCGTTCTGGCAGATGTTCGGCGGCCGTTTTCTCGATCAGCGGAGCGGCTTGTCCAGCTACGATGTCTAGCAATAATTCTGTAGCGCGTTCAATCGCTTGGGCTTGCAGGGCGGGATCAACGCCGCGCTCAAAGCGGTGTGAGGAATCGGTGTGTAAGCCATACTGGCGTGCGCAGCCAGCGAGTAATTCGGGGCTGAAAAACGCGCTTTCGAGGAAAATATCTTGGGTGGACTGGCTGACCGCAGAATATTGCCCGCCCATGATGCCGGCTAATGCTTGCGCTTGTTGCTCATCGGCGATCACCAGCGTGTTATCTTCTAGCTCTAGGGTTTGCCCATCTAACAGCGTCAGAGACTCTTTGGCGACTGCATAGCGTACTTGAATGCCGCCGTGTAGCTTGGCTAAATCAAAGGCGTGCAACGGCTGCCCAAGTTCCAGCAGCACGTAATTGGTGACATCCACCACCGCGCTGAGACTGCGCAAACCGCTACGCCGCAGGCGTTCCTGCATCCACAAAGGTGTTGGGGCTTGATTATTGATACCGCGTATCACGCGCCCGACGTAATGTGGACAGGCTTCGGGGACTTGTAATTCGACCGACAAGCGATCATCAATGCAAGCCGGAATTGGGGCTTGGGAACGCCGGGTTAAGGGGCTGCCGGTCAGAGCGCCGATTTCTCGCGCCATGCCCATTACGCCCAAGCAGTCGCTGCGGTTGGGGGTTAAATCGACTTCAATGCTAACATCGTCTAAGGCTAGATAGCTGCGAATGTCTGCTCCCAGCGGTGCGTCTGGCGGCAACGCCAGCAGCCCTTCACTGCTTTCTGCCAAGCCGAGTTCAGCGGCGGAACACAACATGCCAAAGGATTCCACGCCACGTAATTTGGCTTTTTTAATCGTCAGCCCAGGTAATTTCGCCCCTACTAAAGCAGTGGGTGCTTTCATGCCAACGCAGACATTTGACGCGCCGCAGACGATGCGCAGGGTTTCGCCCGTACCCGCATTGACTTGGCAGCAGTTTAATTTTTTGGCATCGGGGTGAGGTTCGACAGCCAACACTTCGCCCACCACTACGCCGGCAAATTCTGCGGCAACCGGTTCGACGCTATCAACTTCCAGCCCCGCCATGGTTAATAGTTCAATTAATGCGTCGGTATTTGCTGCGGGATCAACCCATTCGCGCAGCCATGCTTCGCTGAATTTCATGCTCTATAATCCTCATCATCATAATCGTCGTCATCGTCCTCATCGTCATAAATCCCAGAGTTACGCATCATATTGACAATTTTATTGATAGAATCATTGAGGCGACCCATAAGCATTGAAGAGCTTATAATAAAAGCTGCCAACAGGCTTAATACAGTGCCTTCAAAAAGGCTCAGGGGCAGCACCCATGTCAGTAGATAACCTATTGCACTGAATGCAAAAATAATCGCCAAATATACGATAAATATGATGCTAAAGATAATGATACCGAATGACATTGGATAAGGCTCTCGTGAGTGAAGATGTAAGATTTATTGTTTGACCTGAAAAAGAAAGCGAAGTAGTTTATCGAAAACTTGCGTTTTCAACAAGATACCTATCTCATTATGGTTAAAAAATTATGAAAAATTTTGTTTTATTTTGTCTCAGTTTATGCTTGCTGGTGGGCTGCGGCGGCGGCAGTAGCTCTGATCAAGAACAGCTTTTAGCGTTTAATCCCTTTATTGATCAATAGGATGCAACGGCTTATAATCTGGGCATTTTGCCCTTGTATCCTTATCGGCGCGACAGTGATTTACTTGCCATTGAACAAATCAATGCGGGCGGCGGTGTGTTGGGCAAGCGTTTAAGTATTGTTTCGGTGGCATTTCAGATTACCGATGCCTTTGAAATTATTGACATTCAAGAAACGGCACGGCGCATGATCGAGGATTATAATATACAAATACTCGGCACTGGCTCTTCTAACGATTGAGTGTTTCGCTTGCCGCCTTCCGATGCCTTTGCCGGACAGGTGTTAGCCAACCTAGCTTGGGAAACCGGTGCGCGACAATGCAGCACGGTGTTTGTCAGCGGCGACTCCTATGGTGAAAGCTTAAGCGCGGAATTTGTTATAGCCTTTCAACGATTAGGCGGGCGCATCAGTGCAGAAATTGCCGTGCCACAAGAACAAACCACGGGCTTCGCAGAATTTTTTCGACAAATTTATCAAGTCGGTACAGATTGTGTATTACCTGCCTTGTTGCGCAGCACTTCAGCAGCCAATTTAATGAACGAATCTGCCCGCGTGGCTTTTCAAGGCGCGTACTTTTTTTCTGACGCGGCGTTTGCTGAAGGTTTTATCAACAGTATCGCCAATCCCGATCAATTACAAAACAGCCTGGCAGTCACCTCCGGTTTTGGTTCTCACGATGCCGCTGAATATGTTTATTTTGTCGATCTGTATCGCAGTCGATTTGCCAGCGAACCGCGCAATCTCGCCTGGGAGTGCTAATCTCCAGATTAGCTCAAACGGCGTAGCCGTTTCGCGCCGCTACGGCGGCGGTGCTAATCTGGAGATTAGCACTCCCAATCAAGGCGAAGAAGTCGATTTTCATGGCGCCACCAATGCGGCGATGGCATGGGATGAAAACGGTGATATAGCCGGGCAGATTGTTTATGATGTCTATCAATATTCATCCGCCGCGCAGGACATGGTGCCAGTGCGCCAGCTTACTATAGAACGCGAGTTTTAACCCTTATGGCGGCGGCTGCTTTGCTCCGCCACATATACCCATAGAAGATTTTTTATGCACCAATCTTTCTTACTTTATCGCCATTCGCTGTTCCTAAAACTAGCCGTGTTGATCAGCACCTTAAGCATCGCGGCGTATATTATTTATAGTCCCGCGGCGCAACAACCGTACAATGGCGGCACCTGGTTGGGCTACACTTTCGGCGGCATAGGCACGGCTTTAATTTTGTGGCTGATGTGGCTAGGTATCCGTAAACGCAGCTATGCTTCGCGTTTTGGCTCGCTGCAAGCATGGGTGTCAGCACATGTATATTTAGGCGTGGCATTAGTATTTATCGTCACCTTGCACACCGGTTTTCAATTCGGCTTCAATGTGCATACCCTGTCTTACCTGCTCATGATTCTGGTTGTCATCAGCGGTATCTATGGCGTTTTCGCCTATCTATGGTATCCCCAACGCATGATGGAAAACCTAGACGGCTCCAGTCAAAATTTGTTATTGCACGAAATTTTTAACCTCGAACAAGAATGCCTAGAACTCGGCGACACGCTCGGCGAAGAGCTACACGCCGCACTGCTGCATTCTATGGAAACACCGATTATTGCCAATAACCTCTGGCAGCGACTGAGCCGCGCAAAAGCCTGGTCGCGCCTACCGCTGTCGCGCCAACGCCGCCGCCAACTCAAACAAGCCGGTTTACTAGAAGACCGGGAAGAATACGATTTCACCATGTATTTGGTCGCTGATAAAATGCTCCACACCGATGATCCCGAACAAACCGCTCGCATGAGCCAGTTGCTCGACGTATTAGGGCGTAAAAATGCACTCGCAGAACGTCTGCGCCGCAACGTGCAGTACCAAGCCCTGCTGGATGTCTGGCGTTATTTACACATTCCTTTATCCTTCGCCCTATTAGCCGCCTTAATTGTGCATATCATCACCGTTTTTCTTTACTGGTAACTTTTTGGATTTATTATGCTTTGCTTGATTACCACCGTCCTTCGTCACGGCAAAAGTGGTGCTGCCGTTTATCGTGACCGCATCATCAATGCCGACATCATCAGCATCGGACGCGGTTCAGAGCAAATGGTGTTTCTGCCCGATGTGCGCGTCGCCTTGCAACATGCGCACATTCGCCAAGCCAACGGCGGACGTTTGCAAATCGACTCGCATTCTGCATCAGGGCTGCGCCTTAATGAACAGCCCATGCAATCCGCCTTAATTCGCTGTGGCGACATCATCCGCATTGGCAACTCCATTATCCAAGTCAGCGAACGCGAAGGCTTCGATCTGGTATTAGAAGTTGAAACCAAGCACTCGCCACGCGATCTAGAACCCCATATCCAAGCCCGCGCACAATTACAAACATCGCGCAGCGGTGCTTATTTGCGCGGCATGTCTTGGATACTGTTCAGTTCAATTCTTCTCCTATTTTTAGTTATTCCCGTTGGACATGTGTATTTATACGAAGCATTACAGCCTTGGCTGATGAAAATTGAAGAAGAGTGGCTCTCCACTGAAGAAGAATTTGTCGAACTACCGCCCATGCCCATGCTGCTCAGTGACCGCTTCTGGAACTCCGGCGAACTGGCGCAAGCGCACCATTTTTTTGGACACGATTGCAAAACCTGCCATATCCAGCCCTTTACGCGCACCCAAGATGCCGCCTGCATTGTCTGTCACGACAAAACGCACCCGCATGTCGATCCCAACTTCTTTAATCTGGAGGTGCTCAACAATACCCGCTGCGCCACCTGTCACGCCGATCACAACGGCAAACGCGCCCTCATTATCCGCGACGATCACCTATGCAGCGACTGCCACAAAGACCTCAGTCAACAAGGCGTAGAGACTGAATTAGGCGATGCCTACGATTTTGCCGAACAACACCCGCCCTTCAAGCCCACGCTGATTTCCTTCCAAAATGGTAAAAACACCAGCGAGCGCGTCAGTATGGAAGACCGCCTGCGCTTCCGCGAGCGTTCCAATCTGGAATTTCCGCATGATGTCCATGTTTCACGCAAAGGCTTATCGACCTTTTACCACGAGGACAACGTGCGCCTCTGGTGTAACGATTGCCACCAACCGGAACCGGGCGGCGGCGAAGGATTTTTACCGGTCAGCTTTGAGCAACGCTGCCAAGACTGTCATCGCCTGAGTTTTGAGCCGATGGAAATTGACCGCGTGGTGCCTCATGGCAAAGTCGGCGAAGTCATGCACACCTTGCGCGAATACTATACCAGTCGCGCTTTGTTGGGCGGTTATCACAATGATCCCGATGCCCCCGACATCGTAAAAATGGGACGTTTTCCCGAAGAACGCTTAGAAGGTGAAGAATTGCTGGCAGCCTTAGAATGGGCGCGGCACAAAACCGATGAAGTCGCACAAGACATCTTTGAATTTAGCCTCTGCATTGAATGCCATCGCATCAACATGACAGAAGAAGACCCGCCGCGTTGGGACATCGTGCCAGTGCGGATCACTCGAGACTGGATGCCCAAAGCGCGTTTTTCCCATGAGAAGCATCTGACCATGAACTGTGTCACCTGCCATCTCGCGCCCGAATCCAACAACAGCAGCGAAATTCTCCTGCCCGACATAGTGACCTGTCAAAACTGCCACGGCGGTGTCAAGACGGATAAAAAACTACAATCGACATGCGTCGATTGTCACGGTTTTCACGTCGCCAAAGAATTTACCATGGGCAAAGACAAAGAGATGGATAGCTGGGATGAATAAAAACCTGACAGGTTTTGTACGAGGGACTGAACGGTTACGCTCTGAAGTACGCCAAGGGCGGACCCATTGGTAGGGTTTGCGCCACGTCTTTTTGTGGCGCGAACGCGAATGCTGGGCATCGTGCCATCGTTCCGCGTGCTTCGACGAAAAAATGTCGCGCACCCTACAAGCCAGCCTTTTTCTGTGCCAAAATTTTACACGGCACAAAGTCAGGGAAAAACTCAAGGTTTGATATAAGCATAACCTCGTGCTTGCAGGCGAGCTATTTCAGCCACACCGCTAGGCACAATGTCAGCCTCTTGCACATCATACAAATCATTTTGATAATCGATTTCTTTGCTGTTCAAGGTATTCTTGCAAATCTTGAAACCCACACCCTGATTTTTCAGCCCAGCGATTTTCGCCTGCATTTCCTCAGTAGCATTACCGACAGGCAATAGAGTGTTGTTCTGCATATCGGGCATAAGTAACAAGCTCAAGCCCTTGCCGTGCATCACCACCAGCAACTCAAGATTTGCCGCGCCCACCGCATTAATGTGATTCTGCACATTACTCATAGCACCTGCTTGCGCTTTAGGATTGTCATTATTGATATGATAAACAACTTGTTGTTTACCGTATTGCATCGCCTCTTCCGCCATGCTTGACGCGCTAACCGCAAACAAAGCACTGATTAAAATTACAAAAACATATCTCATTGGGGTTCTCCTTTGGGGGGGTTGAATAGACTGCGCCCTGCTTGAAGCCAAAAAACTTCTACGCAAGGCGCAGAGCGGGCGAAATACCCCATCATAGCACTTCTCTAGCCCGTCTTAAATCTAGGGTATAGGGATAATCAGGATTTCTTTCTTCCGGCGGCGGCTGCATTGCGTTGATATGCTCATGCGCCATAAAGTCGTCTTGCAAGTCGCGTAATTCGGGCGATATTTTAACTACACCGGGCGTATGCCCAAATTCATAAAAACGCGACACGCGGCGGGTTTCGGCTTCGTAGGCGTTGACCGGAAAAATGTCGTAGCCGCGTCCGCCGGGGTGGGCGACGTGGTAGGTGCAGCCACCGATGGAACGTCCGTTCCAGGTGTCAATGATGTCGAATACCAGCGGGACGTGCACGGGGATGCGCGGGTGCAGGGCTGAGGGCGGTTGCCAAGCGCGGTAGCGCACGCCAGCCACGTATTCGCCGTGCGCGCCGGTGTTGTGCAGTGGTACGCGCCGTCCGTTGCAGGCGACTACATAGCGCGAGTCGGTGAGTCCGGTGACTTTGACTTGTACGCGCTCGACGGAGGAGTCGACGAAGCGGGCGGTGCCGACGTTGCTGTTTTCTTCGCCGAGTACATGCCAAGGTTCGATTGCCATGCGCAGTTCCAGATGGATGTCGCCGACGCGCACTTCGCCGT
The DNA here is from genome assembly GCA_964582525.1 of uncultured Thiomargarita sp. Classification (GTDB taxonomy): domain Bacteria; phylum Pseudomonadota; class Gammaproteobacteria; order Beggiatoales; family Beggiatoaceae; genus BB31. The sequence continues at coordinate 10,528 of CAZOSP010000001.1, forward strand.
AGTGCGGAAAACGAAATTCGAGAAACGGCTCAAACCATTCGAGCAGAAATTCGTAGCCGTGATCGCGTAGGTCTTCAACAATATCTTTCATGTCTTGGCGGATGAAATGCGGCAACATCCAGCGGTCATGCAGTGCCGTTCCCCAACGCACCAGACGGTGACGGTAGGGATTTTTCCAGAAACGCACAATCAAACCGCGTAGCAGCAGCATTTGCATGAGGCTCATTTGTGCATGAGGCGGCATTTCAAAGCCGCGCATTTCGACCAGCCCTAAGCGTCCGCTGTTGGAGTCGGGCGAGTAGAGTTTGTCAATGCAGAACTCGGCGCGATGGGTGTTGCCGGTTAAATCGACCAGCAGGTGACGGAACACGCGATCCACCAGCCAAGGCTGCGGGACTTCGCCGACCGGCAGTTGCTGTAGGGCGATTTCCAGCTCGTACAGGGATTCGTTACGCGCTTCGTCAGCACGCGGGGCTTGGCTGGTGGGTCCGATGAACATGCCGGAGAATAGGTAGGACAGGGCGGGGTGGTGTTGCCAGTAGGTGATCATGCTGCCGAGCAAATCGGGACGGCGCAGCATCGGACTTTCTATCGGGTTCGCGCCGCCTAGGGTGACGTGGTTGCCGCCGCCGGTGCCGGTGTGGCGACCATCCAACATGAATTTTTCGCTGCCAAGCCGCGCCAGCCGTGCTTCTTCATACAGGGTTTCGGTGTTGAACACCAGTTCTTCCCAGCTATGCGCGGGTTGGATGTTGACTTCAATTACGCCCGGATCCGGGGTGACGGAGAATTTGCGCAAACGCCAATCGGAGGGCGGTTCGTAGCCCTCAAGGAACACCGGCATGTCGAGTTCTTCGGCAGTGGCTTCGATTTTTGCCAACAAATCAAGCCAATGCTCTAGGTGCGTCAAGGGCGGCAAAAAGAGGTAAAGCGCGCCATTGCGCGCTTGTACACTCAGTGCGGTGTGTACGATTTTGTCGCTATCCAGTGCATAATCAGGTTGTTGCGGATGAATTTCTGGATGTGACGGAGGTTCAGCGATGCTATGGCTGTATTGGCGGGCGACGCTGCCCACTTTATCTTGATGATAGTGATCGGCTTTGTAATGGTCATTAGGCGCAGGAGCGTCCTCATCGTAGGTTTCAGGCAGCGGCGGCAATGATTCGAACAGACTGCGCTCGTTTTCTAGTCTTTCGCGCTTTTCGGGCGCGTTCCAAGGTAGCGAATCCAGCGGCAGGCGCAAGCCCAGCGGCGAGTCGCCGGGGGTCAAAAACAGATGCTCGCGGCGCAGAGGCCAGACGCTGCTGTGCCAGTGTCCGCGCCCATGATTAAAACGCCAGCCCAGCGGCAGCACGTAGCCGACCACTTCGCCCAAGCCTTGTTCCAACAGCTTCGCCAAGCGGCGACGCTCGATGTCGTCTTTGAGGTTGGCTTTGAGCGGATCGACATTGCTCGGCAAATTGCCTTCCTGCCACAGCGCGTAAAACACGTCTTCATAAGCGGGAATCACATATTGGGTGCTTAAGCCTAAACGATGCGCTAACACATGCAGAAAACGGCTTGCGTCTTCCTTGTTGAAGTCGTAGGTTTGGCTTTCCAATGCCAAATATTTGGGATTTTTCCACAGCGGATGCCCGTCAAAACGCCAATAACAATTCAACGCCCAGCGCGGGATCGGCTCGCCCGGATACCATTTGCCTTGTCCGTAATGGAGTACGCTGCCAGGCGCGAAACGATCTTGCAGGCGCAACAATAAATCCCCCGCTAATTCGCGTTTTTTCTGCCCCAGTGCCGCGGTGTTCCACTCCGCCCCTTCCATGTCATCAATCGATACAAAAGTCGGCTCGCCGCCCATCGTCAAACGCACATCCAAGGCATTCAAATCCTTATCGACTTTACGCCCCAAGGCACTGATAAATTGCCATTGTGTGTCGCTGTAGGGTTTGGTCACACGCGGGTCTTCGTGAATGCGTTGCACCTTATTATGATAATAAAGCTCGGATTCGCACTCATCCGTCGCGCCCGTAATCGGCGCGGCACTTAAGGGGCTGGGACTGCCTGCCAGCGGGATATGTCCTTCGCTGGCAAATAAACCTGAAGTTGGGTCCATGCCGACCCAGCCCGCGCCCGGCAAATACACCTCAGTCCAAGCATGTAAATCGGTAAAATCTGCTTCCGGTCCTGACGGACCATCCAGTGATTTTTGATCCGCTGTCAGTTGTACCAAATAGCCCGATACAAACCGCGCCGCCAAGCCCAAATGCCGCAAAATTTGTACTAACAACCAAGCCGAATCACGACAAGAACCGCTTTTTTTGCTAAAGGTTTCTTCGCAGCTTTGTACGCCGGGATCCATGCGAATGTTATAAGAAATTTCACGCTGCAAGCGTTGATTCAAATCGACTAAAAAATCATTCACACGGCGTTGGCTGCGATCAATGCTTTTTACCCATTCTACTAATTGCTCACCGTCTTCTTCAATAATAAAATAAGGGGCAAGTTCTTTGCGTAGTTGTTTGTCATACTTAAAAGGATACTCTTCTGCACCTTCTTCCAAAAAGAAATCAAATGGATTAATAGTGACCATTTCTGCAATCACATCCACTTCTACGCTAAACTCGCGGATTTTTTTAGGAAACACCACCCGCGCCAGAAAATTACCAAACGGGTCTTGCAGCCAATTAATAAAATGCGGTTTCGGATGAATGTTTAAGGAATAGGCATGAATAGGGGTGCGTGAATGCACGGCTGGACGTAAACGAATCACCTGTGGCGACATGGATACATCGCGGTCATAGGTATATTTCGTTAAATGATTTAAGGCAACACGAATAGCCATAAAAGGCTCCTTTTGGGTTGATATAGACGGTTGTAATGATAGACTTGAGAGTTTTCAAAACTGAATAAGTCTTAGTCTGGGTCATGCTTTACAAATATTCTACTTCAGTATTTATCATTTTTTACTGGGGGAGTCCGAACGCTTACTACTGGATGTGAAGGCTTCACTGCCATTCAGTGAGCGACAAAGCACCTCTGAGGTAACCGTTCACATCCTCCATTAAAAACCTTGCAGGTTTTCAAAACCTGCAAGGTTTAGGGGGTGTATCTAAATGGTTATCTGTCATCAGACTTTCAATAAAGGGGTTGTTTTATAGCATTAACTTGATCTTCTGGTAAAAATTTGAAAACACTATCATAGTATAGGATTGGCATACGCATAAAGGGTATCCTTGTGGTGACAAAGGTGTTGGCTTTCAAGTCTTTTACCTGCTTTCGATCAGGCGACGCAAACAGGCTTTTCAGTCTATGCTGGCATTTGGCAAGTGGCAAGCCAAATTTTTCGCGCTTTTTTAGTGCAATTTGCGTCATTGTTCAGAACTGTTCAGATACTCCCCCTGTCTGAAACTTGAATCTCAGGATTTCGATTAAGCGCTTAAAACCCAAGTAGTTGCACCAAACTTGATAAAGTAAAAAATGCAGTTGTCTTTTGGCTATGGGTATTTAATAGGAAAGGCTTGAACACTTATATCTCAATAACAACCAACAAGGTAAAAAAACGGTAGAAAAATGAAAATAAATTTGCAAGCTGAAGTTCAACTCGATCCCACTCTGCAATTTTTTCCAAAACAGACGGACTTAGACAATCCCCAGCAGATTTTTCTTACTGGTGTCAGCGGTTTTTTAGGGGCTTATTTACTTAAAGAATTATTGCAGCAAACTCAAGCAAGCGTTCATTGTTTGCTGCGTTGTCAAGGGGAAAACGAGGGCTGGCAGCGTTTAGAAAAGCATTTACAGTTTTATCAAGTATGGGATGAGCATTACCGACAGCGGCTCAACATCATTCCGGGCGACCTCGCCAAGCCCCTATTAGGCTTGCGTGAAAGCGATTTTCAGCAACTTGCCGAGCGAGTTGAGGCGATTTATCACAGTGCCGCGCACGTCAATGCTTTTTATTCCTACAGTGCCTTAAAAGCCAGCAATGTGGAGGGGACGCAAGAAATTTTACGCCTTGCCGCCGCGCAGCGCAGCAAACCGCTGCATTTTATATCAACGCTGGCAGTGTTTTTTAGTCCGCCGCACATTGAAGCCGAACAGGTCAAAGAAACGGACATCCCGGCAGCCGACTTAAAAGGCGGCTATAAGCAAAGCAAATGGGTGGCTGAAGCATTGGTGCGCGAAGCCCAAGCGCGGGGGCTGCCCGCCAGCATTTATCGCACAGCGCGAATCATGGGCGATAGCGTGACCGGGATTAATGGCAATACGCAGGATTTTTTGTGTAGTTTTTTGAAAGCTTGTGTGCATTTACAACTCGCGCCCGCAGCAGATGCGCAGGTGAATATGTTGCCGGTGGATTTTACCGCGCAAGCGATTGTGGGAATGTCGCGGGATGCTGAGAATCTAGGCAGCGCATTTCATTTATTGAATCCAATCTCTAACCATTGGAATGAACTCTATGCGGCATTAGAACAAAGTGGATATTTAATCCCCAGAGTACCTTTTGCTGCTTGGCTAGATGCCTTAAAACAAGCCACGCAAGCCAATCCTAGAGACAAAACCTACGCGCCTGTGAGTTTTTTATTGCGCTCGCCGACATTTCTGTTTGCCAAAAAGCCGCCTTTTGACGACGCGCAAACTCGCCGAGCACTAGCCAAGTTGGCACTGGATTATCCGTCAATGAATACGCCATTGCTTAAGCTTTATATGGATTATTTCAAAAATAGTGGATTTTTTTAGCAGCAGCACAGTTTAACTCGCAGGCATGGCGTTGTCTGTTTCATTGGGATTTGACTTTCTCATTCACGGTATTGGGTATTTCTCCGGTAGAGAGCGTGTAAATCAAGCGATCCATAATGGCAAAAAACACTTCTACGCTGTAGCCGGTCAAAAAGGCTAATGCCAGCGGCGAGAGCGACAAGGCACTGATGCTCACAGCACTACCCGGATCAGTAAACCAACCGACCGCCAAGCCGGCTAAAGCACCCAGTTGAATACGCAAACGATAGCGAATATTGGATTCAACTTCATAAGTTAGATTGCGAATTTCTAGAGTTAATGTGCGCAGTACATAAGCAAAAGCGCCGAGTAATCCATACAACAATGGCAAAATATAAAGCTGCAAAGCCTGCAAGCCAAATTGTGCTTCTTGCAAGTGAATGACTTGATATTGCAAATGACGCTCAAACATGGGCAAACTCGCGGCAGATTCCATACTGCGTTCTAATGCAGAAAAGCCCATATAGCCCCAAATGATATTCCATTGTTTCAAAATCGCATGATTTGCGTCTAGGCGAATCCGTAGGTCTTGTAATTTGTTGTCAATGTCAATCAGTTCATTGTTGTTGGCTAATTGATCAACAGGGGTTTCTTCAATGAGTTGCGCACGTCTGATTTCCAGTTGTTCCATTTGCGCGGGATAAATATTGACAATACCGTTAATGATATGTGAACCTGTCAATGAATAGAACTGCACAATCACCAGCATCGCTAGAACCAGTAAAGTCATGCGTTGATAAGAGCTAACGGTTTTTTGGGCTAAGGAATTGGTATAAGGGGGTGAAAAATGTTTGCGCAAAAATCCCCAAAAACCATTGTAGAAATCATTAGGGTGCGTATCAGGAATCGGATGCGTGGCTTTTAGACTGGCGACTGAAGCGGGTTCAACCGCTCGTGCAATGGCATTAAAGGCTAACCAAAAGCGGGTTTCGATGTCGCTGCTCCAAGTCTGCATTTGTTGCGCATGTTTGGCTTCGACAATCGTCTGCACCGTCGCGGGGTCTAAATCCAAGCCTTTTTGCGCAGCATAAGAAAGCAGCAATTGCGCCTCTTGGATGCTTGATAAGGGACAGTTTGCGGTTAGGGTTTGTGTGCTGTTTAGGGTGTTAGTCATGCGGTGTACCTCCTGCCTCATAATAGCTGTTTTCGCTGCTAAAAAGCGAGAGCGAAGGTATTTGTTGACGCATAGCTTGGCTGTCATGGAGCAGATTTTTAGTGTCTCGGTTTGAACCTTGATGAGCACGTTTTAAGATATACTGCACCCGCCGAGAGACCTAAGACTGGCCGTCCTTCAGTCCTTATAAGGACTGGCAGTCTTACCACTCCTTACTTCCATGTTCCAGTCTATCCTTCATTGTTTGAATACCCATGCACACAAAAGCTTCTGACGACACTATTGCTGCGCTTGCTACGCCGCCGGGGCGCGGCGGCATTGGCGTGATCCGCGTATCCGGTGCGCTCGCACCGATTATTGCCCAGCATATTTTACAAGCCCCACTGCCACACCCGCGCCAAGCCACTCTACACCATTTTTACGCCAAAGACGGCGAATTAATCGATGTCGGCATAGTCCTATATTTTCCCGCGCCACATTCTTTTACGGGCGAAGAAATTGTTGAATTTCAAGGGCATGGCGGAACTGTGGTGATGGATCGCTTGCTCTGCGCGGTGCTGGCTTTGGGAGCGCGAATGGCGCGTGCCGGAGAGTTTTCTGAACGCGCATTTCTGCATGGCAAAATTGATTTATTGCAAGCTGAGGCGATAGCCGATCTCATTGACAGCACTAGCGAACAGGCGGCGCGCAGCGCGACACGCTCATTGCAAGGCGAATTTTCTCGGCGTATCCATCAACTGGTCGAGCAACTGACGAACTTGCGTAGTTACATTGAAGCGGGCATTGATTTTCCCGATGAACAGATCGATTTGCTGGCAGATCAGCAAGTATTGAAAAAATTGCAACAATTACAAAGTGATATTGCTGGTATTTTGGCACAAGCGCAACAGGGCTATTTGCTGCGTGAGGGTATGCAGTTGGTCATTATCGGCAAGCCGAATGTGGGTAAATCCAGTTTGTTAAATTGCTTGGCGCAACGCGAAACGGCGATTGTCACCGATACGCCCGGCACCACCCGCGATCTGATCCGCGAAACCGTTCATCTTGATGGAATGCCGCTGCATATTACCGATACCGCCGGGCTACGCGATACAGATGATCCGATTGAGCAAGAGGGCATTCGCCGCGCTAGGCTGGCGTTGCAAGCAGCGGACGCAGTGCTGTTGCTGGTCGATGACCGCGAGGCGGCAGAGGCGGAAACTGATTTGCCGGTCGAAACGCCGCTGCAAAGTCCTTATTTGGTGCTGCGCAACAAGTGCGATCTGAGCCATCAGGCAGCCGGTTTTATCAGCGAGCATACCTTGCGTTTATCGGTGAAGCAGCAGGCGGGTGTGGATTTGTTGAAAAACTGGTTGCGGCAGTGCATGGGTTTGCAGACGCAGGCGGACAGCGGCGCATTGATGGCGCGGCGGCGGCATTTGGAGGCTTTGCAACATGCGCAGTTGGCGGTTGCCAACGGCTTAGAGCAAACGCAGGCAGGTTACAGTGAGCTGCTGGCTGAGGAGTTGCGCCAAGCGCAAAAAGCACTGGGCGAAATGACCGGAGAAGTCACCAGCGATGCCTTGCTGGGCAAGATTTTTTCAGAATTTTGTATTGGTAAATAATCGCTTAAAGCGTTTTGACGCGCTGACCAAACAGCCCTGTACCGATACGCACTTGAGTCGCGCCTTCGGCTATCGCCGCCTCCATATCACCGCTCATGCCCATTGATAAGGTGTCTAACTGCAAACCTTGAGCTTGTAAGCTTTCGAGTAACTCGCGCAAAGCGCGGTGCGGCTTGCGTTGTTGCGCCAGCGTTTGAGTCGGGGCGGGAATGGACATTAAACCGCGCAGTTGCAGGCGCGGTAATTCAGCTATGGCTAAAGCAAGCTCGGCAACTTCGGCAACCGCTACGCCAGCTTTTTGCGGTTCGGCACTGATATTCACTTGAATGCAGACATTGAGCGGCGGCAACTGTGTGGGGCGTTGTTCATTCAGGCGTTTGGCGTGTTTCAGCGAAGCAAGGCTTTCAACCCAAGCGAAATGTTCAGCCAGTGCGCGGGTTTTATTGGATTGAATCGCACCAATAAAATGCCAACGTACATCCTGCTTTGCCAACACAGCGATTTTTTCTAAAGCGTCTTGCAAATAATTCTCGCCAAAGTCTTTTTGTCCGCCCGCGATAGCCGCTTGCAACGCCTTGACCGGCTGCGTTTTGCTCACCGCAAGCAACTGAAGCTGCGCCGCGTCGCGCCCGTATTCACGCGCCGCGTTCAGCATACGGGTACGGATGAGCCGCACATTGTCAGCAATATCAATGTGAGTCATGGATTATTGGGGTAATCGGCAGGCATCGGGCAGTTGTTGCCGATGTTGTAAGATGTTTTTCAACACATTCGGGTCTTTAACATGAGTCAATTCGCCGCAGCGCGGAAAAAATTTGTCCTGGCAACGCGACACCCAAAAACGCAACGCCGCAGCGCGTAGCATCACATTCCAAGCACGCTGCTCGTGAGCGGTAAACGGACGCACTTGATGGTACGCCAACAAAAACGCCTGTAGCCGCTCAAGGTCCAATTCGCCACTGGGCAGTACGCACCAGTCGTTCACTGTGATAGCCACGTCGTACAGCAGAACATCGTCGCAAGCATAATAAAAATCGATAATACCGCGCAAATGTTCGCCTTCAAACAAGGCATTATCGCGGAATAAATCGGCGTGAATAACGCCGCGTGGCAGTTCTAAGGTTTTATAAGCCTTTTGGAAGTTAATTTCATCACGCAATAAATTTTGTTCTTGAGCGTTGAGATGTTCGCACACCCGTTGGGCAGTTTGACTCCACCAGACGGGACCACGAGTGTTAGCGCGATACAGAGGAAAGCCAGAGGTCGCCGAGTGCATAAGGGCTAAGGTCTTACCCAGTGCGCTGCAATGTGCCGGGCTAGGCTGACTGACGTTGCTGCCACTTAAGCGTTTGACCAAAGCGGTCGGGCGATGACAAAAATCGCGCAAATAATGTCCTTCGTTGTCGGCTTCAGGATGCGCACTAGGCACCTGGTGTTCCGCCAAATACGCCATTAATTCAAGAAAATAAGGCAATTCGGCAGCCCCCATTTGCTCAAACAAGGTCAGCACAAACTCGCCGCGACTGGTGGTCACGAAATAATTGGTATTTTCGATACCGGCACTGATACCTTGGTAGTTCACCAACTCGCCCAGCGCGTAATGACTTAATAATTCTTCTAGTTGTTCAGGTTCAACCAGTGTATAAACGGACATGTAATCATTCCCAATGAATTTTCAAAAGGGGGATTTTATCAGTAAATAGGCTTGCTTGCATTTTCGTGTATGTGATTGGCAGCGACTGACGGCTACGTCAGCCATTTTTACCCGCGAAGCGACGAACAACCCACTTCTCAGTATTGACAAAAAACGCCAATATCAGCAGCATAAAACCACTTGCTTTTCCCACAACCCCAAGGAATCCTTCAATGTCTCAACTCAAACTGTCACTGCTTGGTTTATTCGCGCTGGTCGCCCTATCCGCCTGCGTCACCATCAATGTCTATTTCCCCGCTGCTGCTGCGGAAAAAGCAGCGGATAAATTAATTCAAGAAGTGTGGGAGAAAAAACAGGAAGAACAGGAACAGCAAAAATCCGCACCTCAAACAGAAGAAACGGAAGCCACTCAAAGCCGTTTGTCCGCACCGCTGTTATTCGATAAAACAGTAGAAATTTTAATACCTTCCGCACAAGCACAGGCAGATTTTAATGTCTCAACGCCAGTCATTGAAGCCCTAAAAATGCGCATGAAAAAACGCTTTGAGGTGTTAGAAGCCTATTATGAACAAGGCGCGATTGGCTTAACCCACGATGCTTTGATTTTGCTGCGCGATCCCAGCGGCGTACCCTTGCGTCAGCGCAACAAAATCAACACCGAAGTCGATAACGAAAACCAAGATCGCTTGGCTTTGTACCAAGCGATTGCTGATGCCAATGGTCATCCCGAATGGGTCACGCAAATCCGTGCCACTTTTGCGCAACGCTGGATCAGCAATGCGAAAAAAGGCTGGTGGTATCAAGATGCGCAAGGACAGTGGGTACAAAAATGAGGCTTGAGATTGCCGACAACGCGCCCTGCCCCTGCGACAGCAAGCTTAGTTTCGCGCACTGCTGTCAGCCCTTTCTAAGCGGCACAGTCGCCGCGCCCACTGCCGAAGCGTTAATGCGTTCACGTTACACCGCTTTTGTGTTGCAACAAGGCGATTATTTGCTCGCCACTTGGCATCCGGCTCACCGCCCTCAGCAACTGGCTTTGGAAATAGCAGACCTTCTAGGTTTTGAAAACCTAGAAGGTCTCTGGCTGGGCTTGAACATCAAAAGCACCCAAGACGGTCAAGAGCAAGACCAACAAGGCTGGGTAAGCTTCGTTGCCCGTTACAAACAGCAAGGGCGCGGACATCGCCTGGTCGAACGCAGCCATTTTGTCCGCGACAACGGGCGTTGGCTCTATGTTGATGGCGAGGTTGCCTGATTGTGATGCTGCACGACGAACTGCGCCCCCGCCTATTTAGCCATTTATTACTGTGGAGCATTATCGCCTTCATCAGCGTAAGCTTGATCTGGGCATATCATGCAGAAATCGACGAAGTGACACGCGGCGACGGCAAAATCATTCCCTCGCGGCAAATTCAAGTGGTGCAAAACCTCGAAGGCGGCATTGTTGCCGAACTACTCATCAAAGAAGGCGATCAGGTAGAAACAGGGCAGGTGCTATTGCGCATTGACGACACCCGTTTCGCCTCCTCCTTCCAAGAAAATCAACTACAAGTTTATGCTTTACAAGCCAAAATTGCGCGTTTACAAGCTGAAACCAGTGACCAAGATTTGGTCCCTGCTGAGACACTAGACGCGCAAGCCCAAAGTTTTTGGGCATCTGAACAAGCCCTGTACCGCTCACGTCGCCAAGAACTGGACAGCGCAATCTCCGTATTAAACCAACAGCACATCCAAAAACAACAAGAAATTCAAGAATATCAATCGCGCCAAGTGCATTTGCAACGCAGCTACGAACTCGCCCGCGAAGAACTCAAAATCACCCGTCCGCTGGTGCAACAAGGAGTCATGTCAGAAGTCGAACTACTACGCCTAGAACGCCAAGTCAACCAACTCAAAGGCGACATGGAAAACAATCGACTCGCCATCCCGCGTATAAAAACGGCACTGGCGGAAGTAAAAGATAAAATCGAAGAAATCAAAATGGCTTTTCGCAGTGCTGCCACTGCCGAACTCAATCGCCATCAAGCACAACTGTCGCAAATGCAAGCCTCCAGCGGCGCGCTTGAAGACCGCGTAAGCCGTACAGCGGTGCGCTCGCCCGTGAAAGGCACTATCAAAAAATTAAATATCAATACCATCGGCGGAGTCATACAACCCGGGATGACTCTAGTCGAAATCGTACCGCTAGAAGACACCCTGCTAGTAGAAGCACAAATTCGCCCGTCCGACATCGCTTTTTTGCACCCCGGACAAAAAGCGATGGTGAAATTTACCGCCTATGATTTTTCCATTTTTGGCGGATTAACAGCACGTTTAGAGCATATCAGTGCCGATAGCATTATCAACGAACGCGGCGAAGCGTTTTTTCTCATTCGCGTGCGCACCGAGCGCAATTATTTGGGGCATCAACACAATAGCCTACCCATCATCCCCGGCATGACTGTTTCGATAGATGTACTCACCGGGCGCAAAACCATTTTAGAGTATTTGCTAAAACCCTTTAATCGAATGCAAGAACGCGCTCTGCGCGAGCGTTGAATACTTGCTCGGCAGAATAAAAACACGGGCATTTTTCGATTCCCTTTATTACCGTGCAGAGCTACCCGTTCGTGCAAATCATCCGCAAACGTTTGGCGAAACAAGGCATCCACGCCCGCTGGCAAACCCTGCGCGCCATTTTCAACGTGCAACAGCGCGTCACCACAACTTTTCGCCGCGCCGACGGTCTGATTCTGCATGTAATCACCACCACCCGTGCGGAACTCGAAGACCTGTCAGGTTTAGCCCAAGGCGTGAACGATTACGCCCTCATCTTAAGCCGCCTAATTTTTAGCTAAGTCTTATCCCATATCAGTTAGAATAGCGGACTGGCATTAACACTCAGCAACAGCAATGGGAACTTCATGAGCGAATTTGACGGACGCATTTGGGCGATACAAGACGGCGACGGACTAACACTGGTCTGCCAAAAACACACCATTAAGAAAAAAATTCAAGTCATCAATGAAAAAGGGCGTGAGCAAAGTTTGAGCGAGGATAAGCTATTGTTTAACTTGTCTTGCAAGGCGCGCACTTTGAGCGAATGGTCAGACCTTTTAGAACAAAGCAAGGCGCGTTTAAGCGATTTGCAAGCGGAAGTGGATGTTGAATTGCTATGGGAAACGGCTGTAGAAATGGACACTTCGGATATTGCAGAGCTGGCGATGTTATTTTTTGATGAAAAAACCGCTGAACATCAAGTTGCCCTTTGGCAGGCTTTGGCAGCCGAGGGGACTTATTTCAAACGGCGCGGCAGATTGTGGGAATCACGCCCTAAAGCCCAAATCGAAGAGCTGCGCACGCAACGCCAGCGCGAGGAAGAAAAAGCCCAGTTTCAGGCGATTGCTGAAGATTGGCTCATGCAAGCCGCAAAAGCGCAAGATAAGTTCAACATTGAGGCGCAAGCTATGCCTTTTGTGGAGCGTTTAGAATGCTGGATGCGCGGCGATAAAGACAAAGATGCGCAGGCTTTAATTGAAAAAATCGCCGAAGATCAACGATTACAGCCGCGAGAACTGATTTTTGATGTTTTACAAAAAGTCGGGCGTATCCCTGATGACGCGGATCGTGATGTGATGGTTGCGGGACTTAAGCCAGATTTTTCACAAGCCATGCTGGATGCGGCTGACGCGCTTCCTGCTTGGATAGCCGATCCGGCGCAGACCATCCATTCCTTAGCGTTCAGTATTGATGATGATGATACCCGCGAAGTGGATGACGCGCTGAATATCCAAGCAGACGGTGATGGCTGGCGGGTTGACATCGGCATCGCGGATCCCGCTTGCGCTATCAGCAAAGACGATAACCTTGACCGTGAAGCTATGCGACGCGGCACCACTGTGTATTTACCCACACAAACTATTTTGATGATTCCGCCGCGCATTTCTACTGATATAGCCAGTCTTAACGTCGGTGAGCCGCGCTCGACAGTGATGATTCAAGTCTATTTAGATCGGGCGGCGAATATCAAAGACTTTTCCATTTCCCGTGAAGCCGCACAAGTAGAAAACCGCCTCAATTACGCCCAAGCCGATGACATGCTGGCGGGCGGCACAGATGATGTTGCGCAACGCTTGCAAAACCTGCAAGCCTTGACCGACAAACTACGCGAACAACGCATGGCAGAAGGCGCGCTGAGTTTTAACCGTCCCGAATATAAAATGACAGTGAAAGACGGCATCGTCAGTGTGAAAATGATCGAACGCGATTCTCCGAGCCGCGCAATAGTCGCAGAGCTGATGATTCTCGCCAATCATCTGGCTGGCAAATACGCGCAGCGCAATCAAGTACCGCTGATTTTTCGTACCCAGGACCCGCCTGAACAACCGATTTCTTTAGAAGATCAACAAGATTCAGTACGTTTCCAAAAAGTTCGCCGCTGGTTGAAACCTTCCAGCCTATCGCTGCACCCTGGCGCACACAGTGGCTTAGGTTTGGGCGTTTATACGCAATTTAGTTCGCCGCTGCGGCGTTTTGCCGATCTGGTCATGCAGCGTCAACTGGATGCGCACTTAAATGGCGAAACATTGCCTTATGACCAAGAAGAGTTGTTTAAGGTATTAGCCACTGCCGAACAAACGGCACGCGAAGCCAAAGGCTTAGAAATTGAAGCAAAAAAACGCTGGTTTGTGGTCTATCTTAAACAACAATGGCAAGATAAAACATTGACGGGCTTGGTGTTAGACGCAGTAAAAGGCGGCTATAAAGTTGAATTACAGCCGTGGGGTGCGGAAGCCTTTATGAGCGGTCCCGGACATTTGCAAGCGGGCGATGCGGTCACTGCGCAGATTGATAAATTACGTCCTAAAGTAGGACAAATTCGACTACAGTTTGCAGAAAAACTGTAGCTGCGTGTTTTTAATGTCTTGAATGTGGAGGAACTTATCTATGCGCCTAGTTATGCTTTTGTTTTTAAGTAGTTGGTTTGCATCTTGTTATGTCAAAGCTGCCGAAGAACATTCAGTCATTCTCAGCGATGACAGTGAAATGATTTTACACCGCTACGCGGCTGAAAATAGCCAATACTGCCTGCTATGGATCGCCAATGCCTACGGTTTCCGCGATAGCCATCGCCAAGTCGCAAAACAGCTTGCGCAAAACGGTTTTGACGTATGGCTGACCGATTTACAAGAATCGCTATTCATGCCGCGCAGCGTCCACAATCTACGCACTTTAAGCGGGCATTATGTCGCAGAACTCATCGAACATCTGTCTTCTGACCTTTGTCCTCTGTCCCCTGGTAGCGACGCGCCACTATTTCTCAGCGGCACACACTCAGCCGCCATGCCCATCCTGCATGGTGCGCACAGTTGGCAGGTCAAAATGGGCGATAGCCGCGCACTCGGCGGCATTGTGCTGTTTTCCCCCTCCTTATTCCTTAAAGTGCCACAACTGGGTCAAGATGCGGAATATTTGCCCGTTGTTAGCCTCAACCGCCTGCCGATTTTTATATTTCAAGCCGAAGGCGACGGCAACCGCTTACATTTAGATAAATTGCTCAAAACCCTGTACGCCAGCGGTAGCCCTGTTTATGCTGAAATACTGCCCGGCATCCGCAGCCTGTTTCCCTTTGACGAAGGGCCCGCGTCCGCCGCCGCTCAGCGCATACAACAAAGCCTGTCCGACAAACTCAAGACCCGCTTGCCGCTACTACAGAGCGCGCCGCTCGCGCCGATCAGCCAAACGCCGCTGCAACTACCGGAATTACAAACCGATTCAGGCGTCGATCTGTACTTGAAACCCTATCGCGGCAAGGTACAACCCATGCCGATAGCACTCCCTGATGTCAACGGCAAAGCCTACACCCTGGCTGACTATCACGGGCGCGTCACGGTCGTCAACTTCTGGGCAAGCTGGTGTCCGCCCTGCGTTGAAGAAATTCCCTCGCTCAACCGTCTGCGCGAAAAAATGCGCGATTTACCCTTTACTCTGATTTCCGTCAATTACGCCGAAACACCGCAAACCATTCAAACATTCATGCAGCGCGTTTTTGTTGATTTTCCGGTGCTGATGGATGAAGACGGACATGTTGCAGCGCAATGGAAAGTCTTTGCTTTTCCTTCTACTTTTGTGATTGATCCGCAAGGCAGAATGGCTTACGGCGTGAATGCTGGCATTGAATGGGATACAGTGGAAGTCATTGACGCTTTAGAGCATTTATTAAAAAAACCTAAACAATAGAACAACCAGAAGAACAAACAGAGAGGTTTTCTTCAATGATTCTACTCGGCATTGATCCCGGCTCACGCATTACTGGCTTTGGTATTATCCAAGTAGAAAATCGTCAGCATGAGTACATTAGCAGCGGCTGTATTCGCACCGAAGGCGGGGCGATAGCGGCACGTTTACAAGAGATTTTTCAAGGCTTAAGTCAGCTTATCGAAGAATTTCAGCCGCACACCCTAGCGATAGAAAAAGTCTTCATGCACCGCAACGCCGATGCCGCGCTTAAGCTCGGACAAGCGCGGGGGGCGGCGTTAGTCGCAGCGACTGTAGCGGGTTTGGTCGTGCATGAATACACAGCCAATGAAATCAAGCAAGCGGTGGTGGGACATGGACATGCGGATAAAATCCAAGTGCAGCACATGGTGCGTGTGCTGTTAAAGCTGCCCGGCACGCCGCAGGCGGATGCCGCTGACGCGCTGGCAGCGGCTTTGTGTCATGCGCAAACCATGCAATACCTGCAACGAATGCCGTCTAAGGGATAATGGCAACCTGCCTTCAAAGCTGGCAGGTTGTTGTGCGCCGAACAGAACAGCGGCTTCCCGCAGCCTTCCATCAAGTACGATATTCCGCATTAATTTTCACGTAATCATAGGATAAATCGCAAGTCCACACGGTTTCCGTTGCCGCGCCGCGTCCTAACAAGACTTTAATGCCGATTTCAGCCTGCTGCATGACCGCTTTTCCTCGCGCCTCGCTGTAGCTAGAGGCGCGTCCGCCGTCCTCAACAATGCAAACATCGCCCAAAAATACGCGCACGGCTTGAATATCCAATGCCGACACAGGCGCACGTCCGATAGCGGCAAGGAGGCGTCCCCAGTTCGGATCGCTGGCGAAAAATGCGGTTTTCACCAACGGCGATTGCGCGATGCTGTACGCGACAGCAAGGCATTCCTGCGCATCGCGCCCTTCTTCGACTTGGACGCTGATGAATTTGCTCGCGCCTTCGCCGTCGCGCACGATAGACTGTGCGAGGGTTTGGCAAACTTCCAATACTGCCTGCTTGAAGGCGATAAATGCCGCGCTATCTTGCTGATCTATTAAAGGCAGACTGGACTTGCCCGTGGCAGCTAACAGACAGGCATCATTGGTCGAGGTGTCGCCATCAACGCTGATGCGGTTAAAACTCTGCTTGACGGCATCTTGCAAACAGGCTAACAACAAAGGCTCGGCAACCGCCGCATCGGTGGCAATAAACGCCAGCATGGTTGCCATATTAGGATGAATCATGCCCGAACCTTTGGCGATACCGGTAATAGTCACCGGCTGCCCCTGTATATCAATCTGGCGACTCGTACCTTTCGGCTGGGTATCTGTAGTCATAATCGCGTTAGCGGCTTGCAGCCAATGATCCGCGCTGAGGTTTTCAGCCGCCTGAGGTATTGCGGCTTGGATTTTTTCTAGCGGCAGCGGTTCGCCGATCACGCCTGTGGAAAAGGGCAGCACTTCGCGGTCGCTGCATTTTTGCGTGTGTGCCACTTGCGCGCAACAGGCAAGCGCGGCTTTGCGTCCGGCTTCGCCAGTACCAGCATTGGCGTTGCCGGTATTGATGAGCCAATAACGCGGCTCAGTGGTGGCTAAATGCTGCCGCGCAATCTCGACTGGCGCGGCACAAAAGGCATTGCGCGTAAATACAGCAGCGTGAGTGGTGCCGGGACAAAATTCAAACAGGCTTAGATCATCTCTTTCTGTTTGTTTTATCCCCGCGCAAGCAGTGCCGACGCGCACCCCCGCTATTGGCAGGAGTTGAGTTAATGGGGGTAAGTTCACAGCCATTGGAAAATCCTCTTTGTTATTGTTGAGAATATGCTGTAACGCGCCTAGACTCGCACGTTTTGTTTCAAGTTGATCTAAAATTGGCTGATTTTTACGGCTCCAGCCGCCAAGTGTAACCAGACGAACACCTACAAACATGCTGTAAGCCCTAAAAGCTATTTTAAACTGCGTTATGCAATTCAATCACTTCCACACCTTCGCCTTTGTCTCTAGCGGTTTTAGCCGCATCGCAGCGTTGCAACTCTAGCCCATCTAGGTAATTTTGATCAACGCTACCAGTCACATATTCGCCGCTAAAACAAGACGTATCAAATGTTTCAATATCTTGTTTGCCGCGAGTGGCTTTCACCAAGTCGTCTAAATCTTGATAAATCAGCCAGTCTGCGCCGATTTCATGGGCAATTTGCTCGTCCGTGCGATTATGAGCCAGCAATTCTTTAACTGAAGGCATGTCGATACCATACACATTGGGATAACGCACGGGCGGCGCGGCTGAGGCAAAATAGACCCGTTTAGCTCCCGCTTCGCGTGCCATTTGGATGATTTGTTTAGAAGTAGTGCCGCGCACTATCGAATCATCAATGAGTAACACATTTTTGCCTTTGAACTCTAAATCAATCGCATTGAGTTTTTGTCGCACAGATTTTTTGCGCATGGCTTGTCCGGGCATGATGAAGGTGCGCGGAATGTAGCGATTTTTCACAAAACCTTCGCGGTATTTGATTTTAAGTTCTTTGGCAACTTCCAGGGCGGCGGTGCGGCTGGTATCGGGGATGGGGATGACGACCTCAATATCGTGACTAGGTTTGAGGCGTTGGATTTTTTTCGCTAAGGCTTTGCCCATGCGCTGTCGCGCTTTATAAACTGAAATGCCGTCAATAATCGAATCGGGACGGGCAAAATAAACATATTCAAAAATACAGGGATTTCGATTGGATTTTTTGCCGTAGGACTGCGCGTAAAAATTGCCGGCTAAATCGACAAAAATCGCCTCCCCCGGCTTCACATCGCGCACCACTTCAAAACCCAAGGCGCACACCGCTACACTTTCAGAAGCCATAATGTATTCATTGCCTTGCGCAGTTTCACGTTTGCCAAAAACCAGCGGGCGAATGCCATGCGGATCACGAAAAGCCACAATGCCATAGCCAGTAATCATCGCAACAGCCGCATACGCGCCTTGACAGCGTTGGTGTAAGCCGCTGACCGCTTTGAAAATATCTTGTTCATTGATGGTGTGTTTGCCGATGTTTTGTAATTCGTGGGCTAATACGTTAAGCAAAATTTCCGAGTCTGAATTGGTATTAATGTGGCGCAAGTCTTCGCGGAACAAATCGTTTTTCAAACTGTCGGCATTGGTTAAGTTGCCATTGTGCGCGAGCGCGATACCGTAGGGAGAATTGACATAAAAAGGTTGTGCTTCGGCAGAACTTGAACAGCCTGCGGTGGGATAACGCACATGCCCGATGCCCATGTTGCCATGCAGACGAATCATGTGGCGGGTATGGAATACGTCACGCACTAGCCCGTTGTCTTTACGCAAATACAAACGCTCGTTAGCGCAGGTGACAATGCCCGCTGCATCCTGCCCGCGATGCTGCAAGACCGTGAGACCATCATAAATCGATTGATTGACACTGGATTTTGCGACGATACCCATGATTCCACACATAATTCACCTCGCTCAGTCTTTAAGGAAATCCGCTAATTTGATGACTCAGGATTGAGAAATACGCTATTAATTCAGATGAATGCCACCAACTTGCTTGCTTAAGTGGGGTTAAGGCAAAAATGATAACGCAGGCTAAAATAAGCAGCGTGCCTTGTAGAAAGCCAAATAAAGCACTTAACACAAATTCAATAGATGATTTTTTTTGTGTTGCAACCGTCTGCATTAATAAATGTGTCAACCAACTCGATAACAAGAGGCTAGAGCATAATAAGCTGATAAACGCTATCATTAAACGTATTTCGAGAATAGATGAATAGTGGATTAAAAAATTTGACAGATCATGTAAAAAAATAGCAGCAATACTACTGGCAACAAACCAATCAAATAAAGATAAGACTGTTTGTAAAAAACTTTGCAATAAGCCCCGTAGCATTGAGAACGCTAAAACTAGGAGAATTAAAATATCAGCATTGAGTATTATTTCCATGCTTACACTATTTCCTAGAGAATCTCCATTCACACAAAATAAAAACCGCTGACAATTTACATTGTCAGCGGTTTTTATTTTTCGTGAGGATTTATACCTGCATCCGCCAATAGTGCATTTCTCGTTTAACTCACTGTTTTAGTAAGCAGTTAAAAACACGCCTGAGAGGCGCAGTTTTTAGAAACGCGCAGAATGGACAACACAGTTATTCTTCCGAGACACCTTCGTCATCGTCAAGGCTAATGCGATCAACTAACTGCACAATCGCCATAGGTGCTTTATCACCAGCGCGATAACCGCATTTCAAAATGCGAATATAACCACCTGGGCGTTCTTGATAAAAAGGACCTAAATCGGTAAACAGTTTAGTGACCATTTCTCTGTCACGTAAACGATTAAAAGCTAAGCGGCGTTTTGCAACATTATCCGTTTTGGCTAATGTGATCATGGGTTCAGCATAACGACGCAACTCTTTCGCTTTGACCACTGTGGTCTTAATCATTTCGTGTTGCACTAAAGACACTGTCATGTTACGAAACATAGCTTTACGGTGACTAGAGGTGCGACTTAAATGTTTGCCAGCATAACGATGACGCATTTTTCTTTACCTTATCCTAATGTTTTATACTCTAATGACTGATGTTGCACACTATATTTATACCTGCCAAAAACTACATTCTTTGCTTTATCTGGTCTAAAAGCGTTTCTGCAAGCAGTTAAAGCGCGGCACGGTACAAATCATATTTAATTACTGAATGTTGTTTTCGTCATGCAGACCAGGGGGTGGCCAGTTTTCCAGCTTCATGCCTAAAGACAGACCACGCGAAGCCAGAACTTCCTTAATTTCGTTTAAGGATTTTTTCCCTAAATTAGGCGTTTTCAGAAGTTCTGTTTCAGTACGTTGAATTAAATCACCAATATAATAAATGGCTTCGGCTTTTAAGCAATTGGCTGAACGTACTGTGAGTTCAAGCTCATCAACTGGACGCAAAAGAACGGGATCAACTTCATCTTCTTTTTCGTCAACACTTTCTTCAACCTGCGTACCTTTCAGTTCAACCATCACAGAAAGTTGATCTTGTAAAATGGTCGCAGCTTGACGCACTGCTGTTTCAGGGTCAATTGTGCCATTGGTTTCTAATTCAATGATCAATTTATCTAAATTAGTGCGCTGTTCAACACGCGCCCGATCAACCTCATAGGCAACACGTATAATGGGACTAAAGGAGGCATCTAGGTGTAACCAGCCCACTCTCTCGGTTTCTTCATCTTCCTGCACACGCAGGTTAGCCGGTTGGTAGCCGCGCCCCATGCCGATTCTCAACTGCATATTAAGCTCGCCGGCTTTATTTAGATGCGCGATCACATGATCGGGATTAACAATTTCCACATCATGTTCAAGCTGTATATCAGAAGCAAGTACGGGTCCCGCACCTTTTTTTCTAAGATGCAAGACAACTGAGTGTTTACCCAAAACGCGAATAGCTAAACCTTTTAAGTTAAGCAGAATGTCGGTGACATCTTCTTGCACACCGTCAATGCTTGTGTATTCATGTTCAACACCTTCAATACTAACTTCAATAACAGCCGAACCAGGCAGAGAAGACAAAAGCACACGACGCAACGCATTGCCTAAAGTATGACCAAAACCACGATCTAAAGGTTCCAAAGTGACTTTAGCAGTAGTATCGTTAATTTGCTTAACATCAACAATACGTGGCTTTAATAGTTCTACAATACCAGTTTGCATACAATGAAACCCTCTTCGTGGATATCAAAAAATGATTAGGCAACAAAAAATATCAGCAATACAAAGAATGCGATTATTTTGAGTACAACTCCACAATCAACTGCTCATTGATGTCGGCTGATAAATCCATACGTTCAGGCACAGATTTGAAGATTCCCGACATTTTATTGATATCCACATCAACCCATTCAGGCAAACCAAAACTGCTGGCACTTTCTAATGCTGCTTTAATGCGTAGCTGTTCACGCGCTTTTTCTGTAATGCTAACCACATCGCCTGCATTCACTTGAAAAGAAGGAATATTGACTTTTTGCCCATTCACTTCTATAGATTTATGGCTGACTAATTGACGACCTTCAGCGCGTGTGGCTGCAAAGCCCATACGATAAACCACATTGTCCAGACGACATTCTAACAGGCTCAACAAGTTTTCACCCGTTGAACCTTTACGACGCACTGCTTGTTTGTAGTAATTACGGAATTGTTTTTCTAAAATGCCATAAATACGGCGCACTTTTTGTTTTTCGCGCAACTGCAAAGCGTAGTCAGATAAGCGTTGACGACGATCACCATGCTGACCTGGGGTTTTATCCATTTGGCATTTGGTGTCTAACGCACGATTGCGGCTTTTTAAAAATAAATCTGTACCTTCGCGGCGGCTTAATTTACATTTTGGACCAATATATCTTGCCATCTTACTTTACACCCTGCGTCGTTTAGGAGGACGGCAACCATTGTGAGGAATGGGTGTCACATCCGTGATACTGGTAATCTTAAAACCATTGGCATTTAGTGAGCGCACTGCGGACTCGCGCCCGGGACCGGGGCCTTTGATGCGTACTTCGAGATTCTTCATACCAAAATCTTTTACCACATTACCGACTTTTTCTGCTGCAATCTGCGCCGCAAAAGGTGTACTTTTACGCGAGCCACGAAAGCCGCTACCGCCGGCTGTTGCCCATGCCAGCGCATTACCTTGACGATCGGTAATAGTAATAATGGTGTTATTGAAGGAAGCGTGAATATGCGCAATGCCTTCAGAGACATTTTTTTTAACTTTTTTTGTACGAGCTTGAGGTTTAGCCATGTGATGTCACCTAGTTATTTCTTAATCATTCTGCGAGGACCTTTACGAGTACGCGCATTGGTGCGGGTACGTTGACCACGCAAAGGTAAACTACGGCGATGACGAATACCGCGATAACAACCTAAATCCATCAAACGCTTAATATTCATTGCAATTTCACGGCGCAGATCACCTTCTACAGTGAACTTAGCCACTTCACCACGCAAAGTATCTAGTTCGGGTTCAGACAAGTCTTTAACTTTGGTTTCAGGTGCGATATTAGCACTTTCGCAAATTTCACGAGCCCGCGTTGGGCCAATACCGTAAATGGCTGTCAAGCCTATAACAACATGCTTATGAACTGGAATATTGATGCCTGCAATACGGGACATGTTTTTATCTCTACTGTGCTGCCAAACTTGGGTGTTTTTGTGCTTAAGGATTTATCAAGACCAAGCTCTAAAAGAATTTGGAAAAGCCGAGCAGTATAACACCAAAATTTTGAATTAACAATGCTTAACCTTGGCGTTGTTTATGCCGAGGTTCTGTGCAAATGACACGTACAGAACCATTACGTCGAATAATCCTGCAATTACGACAAATTTTTTTAACTGAAGCTCTCACTTTCATTTTTAATCTCCACTAAATCTGACTGACTGTACTACTAAGTATTCTACATCTTGCTAGAAACTGCTCTTAAAAGCCCGTTAAATAAAAAAAAGTAGTCTCTAGCGAATATGTAGTCCATTAGCGCGACATGGGATTGCGACCTTGCCCTTTCAAATTGGCTTTTTTCATTAAGCCTTCATATTGGTGGGACATTAAGTGTGCCTGTACTTGTGCCATAAAATCCATGACCACAATGACAATAATTAACAATGAAGTGCCGCCAAAATAAAAGGGGACACTCCATTGTAAATTCAAAAATTCAGGCAATAGACAAACTGCGGTAATGTAAATCGCACCAGCTAAGGTTAAACGGGACATGACATCATCAATATACTGAGCTGTTTGCGCACCGGGACGGATACCCGGAATAAATGCACCTGATTTTTTCAAATTATCGGCTGTTTCTTTCGGGTTAAAAATTAACGCCGTATAAAAGAAACAGAAAAACACGATAGCCGCCGCATAAAAAGCGATATACAAAGGCTGACCAGGGGCTAAAGTCTGCGACAGGTCTTTTAACCAATCTAAACCTTCAGCCGAGCCAAACCAGCCGCCTAGCGTGGCGGGAAACAAAATAATACTTGAAGCAAAAATAGGCGGAATGACACCTGCCATGTTTAACTTTAAGGGTAAATGACTGCTTTGCCCCGCATACATTTTGCGCCCTACTTGGCGTTTTGCGTAATTCACTGTAATACGCCGTTGCCCGCGCTCTACAAAAACGACAAAAGCAGTCACTAACAGAATCAATGCAAACAAAATAATCAGGGTGAAAATGTGCATTTGCCCAGTGCGGGCTAATTCTAAAGTGCCGCCGATTGCCCCTGGTAATCCCGCCACAATACCGGCAAAAATGATTAAGGAAATGCCGTTACCAATGCCCCGCTCGGTGATTTGTTCACCTAACCACATGAGAAACATAGTACCTGTTACCAGCGTCACTGCGGCAGTTACCTTAAAACCAATTCCAGCTTCAACGACTACATTTTGGCTTTCTAAGGCGATAGAAATACCAATAGCTTGAAAGGTAGCTAAAACCAAAGTTCCGTAACGAGTGTATTGGGTGATTTTACGTCGTCCGGCTTCGCCTTCTTTTTTCAGTTGTTCTAACTGAGGAGAAACAACGGTCAGCAACTGCATAATAATCGAAGCAGAAATATAGGGCATAATCCCCAAAGCAAACACAGAAAAACGCTGTAAAGCTCCCCCTGAAAACATGTTGAACATGTCAAGGATGGTGCCTTGTTGTTCTGCGAAGAGCTGTGCTAAACGCACCGGATCAATGCCCGGAACAGGGATGAAAGTCCCAATACGAAAAACGATAATTGCACCGATAACGAACAATAAACGCTGTTTTAGTTCTGTCAGACGACCCAGTTTACTGAGTTCTTCGCCTGCTGCTGAGAAGTTTCCAATTGCCATTAGTCCTCAATGCTGCCACCCGCAGCTTCAATTGCCGCCCGCGCTCCAGGAGTTACGGCTAACCCTTTGAGCTTCACAGGCTTTGTGATTTTTCCCGAGAAAATAACTTTTGCACGTTGGATTTTGTGAGTAATGATTTTGGCTTTTTTCAATGCCAATAAGTCAATCACTTCTTCATTGACGACTTCCAGTTCGTGCAGACGAATTTCTGCAATATTGCTGGCTTTACGCGAAGTAAAACCAACTTTGGGTAAACGACGCTGCAAAGGCATTTGACCGCCTTCAAAGCCTAATTTATGAAAACCGCCGGAACGTGATTTTTGACCTTTATGACCACGACCACAGGTTTTACCCAAACCTGAGCCGATACCACGCCCAACCCGTTTAGCCGTTTTTTTAGAACCGGCTGCTGGTTGTAAAGTGTTCAAACGCATTAGATTTCTTCCACTTTTAATAGGTAGGAGACTTTGTTAATCATGCCGCGAATTGACGGCGTATCTTCAACTTCAACCGTATGGTGCATACGACGTAAACCCAAACCTGCAACACAGGCTTTGTGGTTTTTTAAGCGCTTACAAGTGCTACGCACCAAAGTCACTTTAAGTTTCTTATCCATAGTCATTAACCTAAAATTTCTTCTACAGTTTTGCCGCGTTTCGCAGCCACTGAGTCGGGTGAAGCCATATTCCACAAACCATTTAAGGTAGCGCGAGTTACATTGATGGGATTAGAAGAACCGATAGTTTTAGCCAAGACGTTTTTCACGCCGACCACTTCAAATACTGCCCGCATCGCTCCACCTGCAATGATACCCGTGCCTTCAGAAGCGGGCTGCATATAAACTTTAGCCGCACCATGACGCGCTGTAATGGGATAAAACAAAGTGTCCCCATCGAGATCAACTTTTTTCATGTTTTTACGCGCAGCTTCCATCGCTTTTTGGATAGCAACCGGCACTTCGCGGGCTTTGCCATAACCAAAGCCTATTTTGCCTTTGCCATCACCGACTACGGTTAAAGCACTGAAACTAAAAATACGACCACCTTTTACAACTTTAGCAACACGATTAACAGCGACTAATTTTTCAATTAAATCATCGTTGTTTTTTGTTTGTGCATCATAATTATTATTTGCCATGCTGGAACCACCTTAGAATTGCAAGCCATTTTCACGCGCCGCATCAGCTAATGCTTTAATGCAGCCATGATACTTAAAACCAGAGCGATCAAAAGCAACATTTTCAATACCCGCGCTTTTGGCTCTTTCGGCAATACTTTTACCGACTAAAATTGCAGCTTCAATATTGCCGCCGTGCTTAATTTGTCCACGGCAATCTTTATCTAAGGTAGAAGCACTGGCTAAGACCTTTGCACCACCCGCACTAATCACTTGAGCATAAATATGTTTGGGGGTTTTATGCACGCATAAACGCTCAATACCCAATGTTTTGATTTTTTCACGAGTACGACGTGCGCGACGCAATCTTGCTGATTTTTTATCCATGAGACATTAACCCTATATTCGGATGCTTCACAAAGGCTGCTTTTAGTATTTGAACTAAAAACAGCCATTGCTCGACAACTTTAATTATTTCTTCTTGGCTTCTTTGCGCACTACATGCTCGTCGCTATAACGAACACCTTTACCTTTATAAGGCTCTGGTGGACGATAACCGCGAATTTTTGCAGCCGCCTGCCCGACCATTTGCTTGTCACTACCACGCACAATAATTTCAGTTTGGCTAGGCGTTTCGATTTGCAAACCTTCAGGAATGGGAAAATCAATGGGATGCGAGTAGCCTAGGGTTAAATTCAAACTTTTACCCTGTACTTGAGCGCGATAACCAACGCCAATCAACGTTAGTTTCTTCTCAAAACCTTGACTAACCCCCATCACCATATTGTTTACCAATGCGCGAGTAGTGCCAGACAAAGCCTTAGCATTAGCGAAGCCTTCACGTACTTCAAAAGAAATCACGTTATCTTCGATTTTCATGCCTACTGCATCATGGATACGGTGTTCTAGCACGCCTTTTGTGCCTTTCACGCTCAATTGCTGATGATCGAGTTGAACGTCAACACCTTGAGGGATTTTAATTGGATTTTTTGCAACGCGAGACATGATTCCCCCTAAAATACATAGCAGAGAACTTCGCCGCCATGTCCTACGTTACGCGCAGCACGGTCAGTCATAAGTCCTTTGGAAGTGGAAATGATCGCAATACCCAAACCCCCTCTCACTTTAGGGAGTTCATCTTTAGGCTTATAAATGCGCAAACCGGGACGGCTTACACGTTTCAGCATTTCGATGACGGGCTTGCCTTGATGGTATTTCAAATCAATGTGCAGTTCTGGTTTGTCGTTATCAGACACAGCAAAACTTGAAATATAACCTTCTTCCAACAAAACGGAGGCAATTGCTTTTTTAG
This sequence comes from uncultured Thiomargarita sp., assembly GCA_964582525.1. Taxonomy (GTDB): domain Bacteria; phylum Pseudomonadota; class Gammaproteobacteria; order Beggiatoales; family Beggiatoaceae; genus BB31. Next base: position 37,204 of record CAZOSP010000001.1, read on the forward strand.
TTTTTGAAGCAGGCATTTTAACGCTAACTTTGTTAGCCGCCTGAGCATTACGAACACGGGTGAGCATATCCGCAACAGGATCAGTCATACTCATGAATTAATCTCCAGACTTAAGAAAGATTTAATGAACATTAAATTTTCTCAGTATCTAAAATAAAATGATAAGTTTATTTTTACTCAGGACATCATGCCCTAGTCTATATAAATAACACCTTTCCAGAGCACCAAAAGGTATCGCTACCAACTTGCTTTACGCAGACCCGGAACAAACCCAGACATGGTATATTCACGCAATTTATTACGCGCTAAACCAAACTTACGATAATAACCATGCGGACGACCTGTGATACGGCAGCGATTTTGCCGACGTACTGGGGAAGCATCACGCGGTAATTTCTGCAACTTAATACGAGCCGCGTCACGCTCTTCTTCGTTCAAGGTCATATCAATAGCGGCTTTTTTCAATTCCGCACGTTTTGCTGCATATTTAGCAACCATTTTTGCGCGTTTGAGTTCACGATTGATCATGGATTTTTTAGCCATAAGAACCTGCTCTTTATTTTAAGGGAAAACTAAAACCATCTAATAAAGCGCGACCTTCTTCGTCAGTACGCGCACTGGTAGTAATGGTAATATCCATACCACGTAAAGCATCAATTTTATCGTAATCAATTTCAGGGAAAATGATTTGCTCTTTTACGCCTAGACTGTAATTACCACGACCATCAAAAGCTTTAGCTGAAAAACCACGAAAATCACGAATACGAGGAATCGCAATACTAATCAAGCGATCTAAAAATTCGTACATACGATCACGGCGCAAGGTGACTTTACAACCGATAGGCCAACCTTCACGAATTTTAAAGCCCGCTACAGATTTACGCGCTAAACAAACGACCGGCTTTTGTCCTGCAATAGCTTCTATGTCACCCATTGCACGCTCAACCACTTTTTTATCGCCAACTGCTTCGCCTAAACCCATATTTAAGGTTACTTTAGTAATTTTAGGCACTTGCATAATGCTTTTGTACTCAAACTTAGACATCAGTTGAGGTACAACTTTAATTTTATACTGTTCTTCTAAACGAGTAGCCATGATTACACATCCACAACTTCATTGTTTGACTTGAAGTAACGTACTTTTTTACCATCTTCAAGTGTTTTAAAACCCACACGATCTGCTTTGCCTGTTTCGGGGTTAAACAGAGCGACATTAGAAATATGTAAAGGCATTTCTTTAGACACAATGCTGCCAGGTTGGTTTTTCATTGGATTAGCTTTAGTGTGGTGTTTAGCTAAATTAATATTTTCTACTACCACACGATCATCTTTTAGAACCCGCGCTACGCGACCTTGTTTACCTTTATCTTTGCCTGCAATGACCATTACGTCATCGCCCGTTTTAATTCTACGCATGACAACCTCTTACGATAAAATCCTGAATTACAGAACCTCTGGAGCCAGTGAAATAATTTTCATAAAACGCTCACTCCGTAGTTCGCGTGTCACTGGACCAAAAATACGAGTACCAATCGGTTGTAATTGATTGTTGAGCAATACGGCGGCATTACCATCAAAACGAATTGAGGAGCCATCAGAGCGACGCACACCTTTACGGGTTCTAACAATGACAGCATTATACACGTCACCTTTTTTTACTTTACCGCGTGCTATCGCCTCTTTTACAGTGACTTTAATAATATCACCAATACCCGCATAACGACGGTGAGAACCCCCTAACACCTTGATACACATTAAACGTCTTGCACCACTGTTATCGGCGGCATCCAGCATAGACTGCATTTGAATCATGATTTACTCCAATAACAAAGTCGGCAGTTATTTTGCACGTTCTAAAATCTTATGCAAACGCCAAGATTTTGTTTTAGAAATAGGGCGGCATTGCTCAATCGCTACGGTGTCGCCTTCTTGACAAGTATTTTCTTCATCATGCGCATGTAACTTAGTTGAACGCTTAATGAATTTACCATACAAAGGATGTTTTACACGACGTTCAATTAATACCGTAATGCTTTTGTCCATTTTATTGCTGGTAACGCGACCAGTTAAAGTACGGGTAGCAGTAGTTGTTTGTTGTTCTTCACTCATGCGAGGCTACCTTTCTCGGTCAAAATTGTTTTCACGCGGGCGATGTTGCGTCTAACCACTTTTAATTGATGATGACGATTGAGTTGATCTACACCGTTTTGCATTCGCAAGGTAAATTGTTCACGTAATAAACTGAGCAATTCTTGCTTTAATTCATCACTATTTTTTTCTCTTAGTTTACTGGCTTTCATGTTAAATCACCGTCCGCGTTACGAAGGTGGTTTGCACCGGCATTTTGGCAGCCGCCAGACGAAAGGCTTCACGCGCTATTTCTTCTGATACACCTTCAATTTCATACAAAACACGACCAGGTTGAATCTGTGCTACCCAATATTCAACATTTCCTTTACCCTTACCCATCCGCACTTCTAAAGGTTTTTTACTAATGGGTTTATCGGGAAAAATACGAATCCAGATTTTACCGCCGCGTTTCACATAGCGGTTAATGGCACGACGACCCGCTTCGATTTGGCGCGCAGTGATACGACCGCGCGTTGTCGCTTTTATAGCAAACTCACCAAAACTGACGCTGCTGCCGCGTTGAGCGAGACCTCGATTACGTCCTTTATGCTGCTTTCTAAATTTTGTACGTTTAGGCTGTAACATGATTATTGTCCTTTTTCAGGCTTAGACGGCTTTTCTTTATCTTTAGCAATTTCTTGCTCAGGATTGCCGATAATTTCACCTTTGAAAATCCATACTTTGACACCGATGATGCCATAAGTTGTATTCGCTTCAGCAAAACCGTAATCAATATCAGCACGCAAGGTATGCAAAGGCACACGCCCTTCACGATACCACTCGGTTCGTGCAATCTCAGCCCCATTCAAACGCCCTGCTACATTAATACGCACACCTTGCGCACCTAAACGCATAGCATTGCTCACAGCGCGTTTCATAGCGCGACGGAACATGATGCGTTTTTCTAGCTGTTGCGCAACGCTTTCAGCAACTAAACGCGCATCTACTTCAGGTTTACGAATTTCTTCGACACTGATATGCACCGGAATCCCCATCATTTTGGACACTTCTTTGCGCAATTTATCAATGTCTTCGCCTTTTTTACCAATCACAATGCCCGGACGAGCGGTGTGAATGATAATGCGCGCATTACGCGCAGGACGCTCAATACGAATTTCGCTCACCGAAGCCTGAGCTAATTTTTTGCGAATATATTCACGGATTTTAATGTCGGTATTTAAGAAGTTAGCGTAATCTTTGCTGCTTGCATACCATTTTGAAGACCAATCTTTAACGATCCCCAAACGCATACCGACTGGATTTACTTTTTGTCCCATAACCTAAACTCTTTTTACTTTAGCTATCCGCCACTGTCACAGTGATATGGCTGGTACGTTTTAAGATGCGCGAACCACGCCCTTTAGCACGCGCTCGCATACGTTTCATAGTGGGCCCTTCGTTGACGAAAATGTACGCAACTTTTAATTCGTCAATATCTGCGCCTTTGTTGTTTTCAGCGTTTGCAATGGCTGAATTCAAGACTTTTTTCACCATTGGCGCGGCTTTTTTAGTGCTAAACGCCAGCGTGTTTAAAGCATCTTCCACCCTTAAACCACGAATCTGGTCAGCCACTAAACGGCATTTTTGCGGTGAAATATGTGCATATTTATGAGTTGCAGAAACTTCCACGACTGTATCCTCTAGCGTTTAGATTTTTTATCTGCCGCATGACCACGATAAGTGCGCGTCAAGGCAAATTCACCTAATTTATGTCCAACCATGTTTTCTGTAACATAGACAGGCACATGTTGACGGCCATTATGCACAGCAATAGTTAAACCCAGCATGTTCGGCAGAATCATAGAACGACGCGACCAAGTTTTAATCGGTTTCTTACTTTTGCTGGCAAGTGCCGCATCAACTTTCTTAAGCAAATGTAAATCTGCAAAAGGTCCTTTCTTAATTGAACGTGGCATAGCTTATCCTTAAAAACATTTGACTTGATAGAGAGGACAGTTTTTACTCAGCAAGCAACTGTCATCTACCCTATTTTTTATCTCATCAGCATTGATATGACATCAGCTTATTTACGACGGCGGCGTACAATCATTTTATCAGTACGTTTATTGCTACGGGTTTTTGCCCCTTTAGTCGGGAAGCCCCAAGGCGAGACCGGATGACGGCCACCTGAAGTACGCCCTTCACCACCCCCATGTGGATGGTCAACTGGATTCATTGCAACTCCGCGAACAGTTGGACGAATACCACGCCAACGAGTTGCCCCCGCCTTACCTAATGAACGCAAATTATGTTCGCTGTTACTCGCTTCGCCGATGGTTGCACGGCATTCGGATAACACTTTACGCATTTCACCTGAACGCAAACGCAAAGAGGCATAACGTCCTTCACGCGCCACTAATTGCACCGCAGCACCCGCGCTACGCGCCATTTGCGCGCCTTTACCGGGCTTTAATTCTATGCAGTGTATAGTAGAACCCACAGGAATGTTGCGCAAAGGCAAGCAGCTACCGGTTTTAATCGGCGCATCTTCACCCGACATAATCGTATCACCGGGGCTAATGCCTTTAGGTGCGATAATGTAACGACGCTCGCCGTCCGCATACAAAACTAAGGCAATGTGTGCAGTACGATTAGGATCGTATTCAAGACGCTCTACCTTGGCTGGGATGCCATCTTTATCATTACGCTTAAAATCAATAATGCGGTAATGTTGTTTATGACCACCACCGCGATGGCGTATAGTGATACGTCCGGTATTATTACGCCCCCCTGATTTACTTTTGCTTTCTAACAAGGGCGCGTGAGGTGCGCCTTTGTGCAAATCAGCAGTGACTTTTACAACAAAGCGCCGCCCTGCTGAAGTTGGTTTCGTTTTTACTACTGGCATTTCTTCAACCCCTTACCCTAATTCGGCACCAAAAACAATATCGTAGCCTTCCTCAAGGAAAACATAAGCCTTTTTCCAATCGCTACGTTTACCCGGGGTACGACCAAAGTTTTTACGCTTACCTTTTACATTCAAAGTTGTAACGCGAGACACTTTGACATTAAACAATAATTCAACGGCTTGCTTAATTTCTTGCTTGTTAGCATCTTTAACAACTTTGAAAACAGAATGACGATTATTGTCAGCTTCTCTTATAGCTTTTTCGGAAACACAAGGAGAAAGCAATACTTTCATCAGGCGTTCTTGACTGACTTTCTGAACTTGACTCATGCCAATCTCTCCTCAAGTTGTTTCAATGCAGATGAAGTAATAACTACTTTTTCAGCCCACACTAAAGTCACAGGATCAACATTGACCACATCAGACACAGCAATCCGGTGCAGATTACGTGAAGCCCGAACTAAATTATCTTCTAAGGTTTCAGTAATAATCATTAACTTCACATCTTTGCCTAATGAATCAACCTTAGCAACAAAATCACAGGTTTTAGGACGCTCAACTGAAAAGTTATCAACTACCAATAAACGCTCTTGGCGCAACAATTCAGCTAAAATTGAGCGCATTGCAACGCGATACATTTTTTTGTTTAGCTTCTGCGTATAATCGCGTGGCACTGCTGCAAACGTAACACCGCCGGAACGCCAAATAGGGCTACGCAGATTGCCTGCACGGGCGCGACCTGTGCCTTTTTGCCGCCAAGGTTTAAGCGTGCTACCACTCACTTGAGAGCGAGTTTTTTGCGCCTTAGTGCCCGCACGACCCGCTGCCATATAGGCTACAACGGCTTGATGAATCAGCGCAGGTTTAAATTCAGTATCAAATACGGCTTCTGAAACATTAACGACACCACTGCTATCCGAGTCGGTGAGTGCCTGCAAAGCAACTTCCATTTTCTTCTCCTTACTTCGCTTTCACTGCTGGACGCACAATAACATCACCACCCGGCGCACCGGGAACAGCACCTTTAAGCAACAACAGGTTACGCTCGACATCAATCTTGACAATTTCTAGGTTCTGCACAGTGGTTCGCACATTACCCATTTGCCCAGCCATTTTTTTACCCTTAAAAACACGACCCGGACTTTGGTTTTGACCAATGGAACCAGGAGCGCGATGCGATAAAGAGTTGCCATGCGTAGCGTCTTGCATACTGAAATTATGACGTTTAATGACACCCGCAAAACCCTTGCCTTTAGAAGTAGCAGTGACATCAACTTTTTTACCCGCTTCAAATAGTTCTAATTTGAGTTCGCCACCTAGCTCATAATTTGCGAGTTCTTCTTGGCTTAAACGAAATTCCCAAAAACCACGCCCCGCTTCAGCATTTGCTTTTGCTAAATGCCCCGCGGTTGGTTTGTTGACACGGTTTGCTTTGCGCTCGCCACAAGTAACTTGAATAGCATCGTAACCTTCTTTCTTCGCAGTTTTAATTTGCGTTACTCGATTAGGCTCAACTTCTACTACTGTTACCGGGACAGAGGAACCGTCTTCTTGAAAGATACGAGTCATGCCACATTTACGACCGACTACACCAATACCCATTTGTTCGTACTCCCAATACCTGTTTCATCGTTTTGAAACATTTAACAGGTAATATCTAAATCAATTTAGTTTAATTTGAACATTAACGCCAGCCGCCAAATCCAGTTTCATTAAAGCATCTACTGTTTTGTCAGTTGGGTCAATAATATCCAATAAACGTCTATGCGTTCTTAATTCATATTGATCACGCGCATCCTTGTTGACGTGAGGCGAAATCAATACAGTGTAACGTTCTTTTTTAGTTGGCAGAGGAATGGGTCCACGCAATTGCGCACCTGTTCTGCGAGCCGTTTCTACAATTTCCCGTGCAGATTGATCAATCAAACGATGATCAAATGCCTTGAGGCGAATACGAATTCTTTGATTTGCCATGTTTTAGCCCAAGAAAAAGAAAGCGCGTAATTATATAGGGTTACACACAAAAAAGAAAGACAAAAAGCAAAAAAAAATGCCATCAAAAAGCCGAGCCTTTTTAATGGCATTAGATTGTTACTCAATAATTTTAGCAACCACGCCCGCACCAACGGTACGACCGCCTTCACGAATCGCAAAACGTAAACCATCTTCCATAGCAATCGGGGCAATCAATTTAACCGTCATTTTGACGTTATCGCCGGGCATTACCATTTCGATACCTTCCGGCAATTCACAGGCACCCGTTACGTCTGTGGTACGGAAATAAAACTGTGGACGATAGCCATTGAAGAAAGGCGTGTGACGACCGCCTTCATCTTTACCTAAGATATAAACTTCTGCTTCAAAGTGAGTGTGTGGGGTAATGCTGCCGGGTTTAGCCAGCACCTGACCACGTTCCACGTCATCACGTTTAGTACCGCGTAACAGAACCCCTACGTTGTCGCCCGCTACGCCTTCATCAAGCAGCTTGCGGAACATTTCCACACCGGTACAGGTGGTTTTAGTGGTCTCTTTGATACCAACGATTTCAATTTCTTCACCCACCTTGACTTTGCCGCGTTCTACACGACCCGTCACAACAGTACCGCGCCCTGAAATAGAGAATACGTCTTCAATCGGCATCAGGAAGGGTAGGTCAATTTCACGTTTTGGTTCTGGGATGTAGCTATCTAAAGCTGCGACGAGTTCGTAGATTTTATCTACATATTTTTGCTCGCCATCCAGGGCTTTCAATGCTGAACCGATAATGACAGGGGTGTCATCGCCGGGGAAATTGTAGCTATCAAGCAACTCACGCACTTCCATTTCAACCAGTTCAAGCAGTTCTTCGTCATCAACCATGTCTGCTTTGTTCATAAATACCACGATGTAAGGTACACCGACTTGGCGTGATAGCAGAATGTGTTCACGAGTTTGTGGCATCGGACCGTCAGCCGCAGAGACCACCAAAATTGCACCGTCCATTTGCGCCGCGCCGGTAATCATGTTTTTCACATAATCAGCATGACCGGGACAATCTACGTGCGCATAGTGGCGATCATCAGATTCATACTCAACATGCGCTGTCGCAATGGTAATACCACGCGCACGCTCTTCTGGTGCGTTGTCGATTTGATCGTAGGCTTTGAATTCACCGCCATGTTTCTCTGCCATACATTTAGTAATAGCAGCCGTCAAAGTGGTTTTCCCATGGTCAACGTGACCGATGGTGCCTACATTCAAGTGCGCTTTGCCGCGCTCGAATTTTGCTTTAGACACAGTATATACCCCTTCCTTTCAGAGTCGTTTCATGAATTATTAAAGAACTTAACGATTTGCCAACAAACGCATAGCTGGCGACATAATAAACTCAGACTAAGTTATCCCTGTTTTTTCTTGATAACTTCGCCTGCAATGTTTGCCGGAGCTTCGGCATAACGTCCAAACTGCATGGTGTAACTGGCTCGACCTTGCGTTTGTGAACGCAAATCAGTGGCGTAACCAAACATTTCAGCCAATGGTACTTCGGCTTTAACGCTTTTACCAGTAGGAATGTCTTCCATGCCTTGCAGAATACCGCGACGGCGATTTAAGTCTCCCATGACATCACCCATGTAATCTTCAGGGGTGACAACTTCGACATCCATAATAGGCTCAAGCAATACAGGTTTTGCTTTTAACGCGCCATTTTTGAAACCCATAGAGCCGGCAATTTTGAATGCCATTTCACTAGAGTCAACTTCATGGTAAGAGCCGTCGTACAAGGTTACTTTGATGTCAACCACTGGATAGCCCGCGATAACACCATTTTCCATCTGCTCACGGATACCTTTATCGACAGCCGGGATGTATTCTTTGGGTACAACGCCGCCGACAATCCCGTTGACAAATTCATAACCTGTACCGGGTTCTTGTGGTTCTACCTTCAACCAAACATGACCAAATTGACCACGCCCGCCCGATTGACGCACAAATTTACCTTCTGCTTCAACCGTTTGACGTATGGTTTCACGGTAAGCCACCTGTGGCGCACCAACATTAGCTTCAACATTAAATTCGCGTTTCATGCGATCGACAATAATGTCTAGGTGCAACTCACCCATACCAGAAATAATGGTTTGCCCTGATTCTTCATCAGTAGAAACACGGAATGAAGGGTCTTCTGCTGCCAGCTTAGATAGCGCGATACCCATTTTTTCTTGGTCAGCTTTGGTTTTTGGTTCAACAGCGACAGAAATAACGGGTTCAGGAAATTCCATGCGCTCTAGGGTAATGATATTGTCTTTATGGCACAAGGTATCCCCTGTGGTCACATCTTTTAGACCCACAGCCGCCGCAATATCGCCGGCTCGCACTTCTTTGATTTCTTCACGCGAATTTGCGTGCATTTGCACAATACGCCCCACTCGCTCACGCTTGCTTTTCACCGGATTGTAAACAGCGTCACCTGAATTAAGCACGCCCGAGTACACACGAAAGAAGGTTAAAGTACCTACAAACGGGTCAGTGGCGATTTTGAAAGCTAAGGCGGCAAAAGGCTCTTCATCTGAGGCACGACGCTCTGCTTCTGTTTCTGCTGCGTCATCTAAAATGCCTCTAATGGGAGGCACATCAGTGGGGGCTGGCATGTAATGAACAACGCCATCTAGCATGGCTTGCACGCCCTTGTTTTTGAAAGCCGAGCCGCATAAAGCCGGAATAATTTCTAAAGCTAAGGTGCGTTGACGAACGGCTTGACGAATTTCTTCTTCAGTCAAATCACCTTCTTCAAGGTATTTATCCATAAGCTCTTCAGAAGATTCTGCCGCCGCCTCTAATAGCTTTTCGCGCCATTCCTCGCATTCCGTCTGCATGTTTGCAGGAATATCGCGTGCTTCATAGTTCATGCCTTGAGTCGCATCATCCCAATAAATTGCCTGCATTTTAATGAGGTCAACTACACCTTCAAAATGTTCTTCCGCACCGATAGGCAATTGCAAGGGGACGGGATTGGCAGCCAAGCGGGTTTTAATCTGCTCAATGACACGCAAAAAGTTCGCCCCAGCGCGATCCATTTTGTTCACAAAAGCCAGCCGCGGCACCTTGTATTTATTGGCTTGCCGCCACACGGTTTCGGATTGTGGTTCTACGCCACCTACCGCACAAAACAAGGCGCAAGCACCATCTAGCACCCGCAAAGAACGTTCTACTTCAATGGTAAAGTCAACGTGTCCGGGCGTATCAATAATGTTAATACGGTGTTCATCAAACTGTTTATCCATACCCTGCCAAAAGCAGGTTGTCGCAGCAGAAGTAATGGTAATACCACGCTCTTGCTCTTGCGCCATCCAGTCCATTGTTGCAGCACCATCATGCACTTCACCGATTTTATGAGACAAACCTGTGTAAAAAAGCACACGCTCAGTAGTGGTGGTTTTACCTGCATCAATGTGAGCCATAATGCCGATATTACGGTAACGCTCAATAGGTGTTTTACGTGCCACGTCAATAACCTTCTGTTGCTAAAAATGTACAAGAATCTTTTGATTACCAGCGAAAATGCGCAAAGGCTTTATTAGCTTCCGCCATACGATGCACATCTTCACGTTTTTTCATTGCAGACCCTTTATTTTCAAAGGCATCTAGCAACTCACCCGCAAGACGCAAATCCATACTTTTTTCGCTACGTTTACGCGCCGCATCCACAATCCAGCGCATTGCCAGCGCAGTACGGCGAACCGGACGGACTTCGACCGGCACCTGATAGGTTGACCCCCCTACGCGGCGAGATTTCACCTCAACAATAGGGCGCACATTATCCAGTGCCTTGTTAAAAATTTCGAGCGACTCTAGTTCGCTTTTTTTGCGCTCATCCATACGGTCCAAGGCACGATACACCACATTTTCAGCGACGGATTTTTTGCCGCGCTCCATGACCATATTAATAAATTTAGCAATAGTTTCATTCCCGAATTTAGGATCGGGCAAAATAACTCGTTTAGCTGCAACACGTCTTCTAGGCATGACTTATCAACCTGCTTAATCTTAAGATTTTGGTCGCTTCGCACCATATTTGGAGCGACCTTGTTTACGGTCTTGAACACCGGAAGTATCCAAGCTACCGCGTACTGTGTGATAGCGCACACCCGGCAAATCTTTGACACGACCACCGCGAATCAAGACTACCGAGTGTTCTTGTAGATTATGTCCCTCACCACCGATATAAGAACTGACTTCCATACCGTTAGTTAAACGCACACGCGCTACTTTACGCATCGCCGAGTTAGGTTTTTTCGGTGTTGTGGTATAAACACGGGTACATACCCCGCGACGCTGTGGACAGGCTTCTAAGGCCGGCACAGTACTCTTCTTTTTTTGCAGGCGACGCGGTTTACGCACCAACTGGTTAATTGTAGCCATGCTTACTCCAACAAGTATAAAAAACCGCGCTTTGTTAAAGCGCGGTTTGTCGTCAAATCATTAAACGCCCGCAATGGGCAGGGCTTTAGGAAAGCCGTGCAATGTACCTATAATTTGAGTGCGTGTCAAGTAAAAATTCGACACACACTCATACCCGCTAGAAACTGCATTTTTTGCTTTATCAAGTTCCACCTAAATTTTGGGGGTTTAAGTACTTCAACATATTCCGAACTTCAGGTTTCAGGCGGGCGCAGCATACCTCAATCCCTAGAGCCGTTAATCGGCTTCCGGCGGGGTAAAATCTGCGGTCATGCCGTTAGGTAAAATAGTCGGATCATTGGATCGTTGCGGATCTAAGCGCGGTGGCAAGACTTGGCGAATATTCATAGCCACCGGGTCTTTATTGGTTTTAGATTTTTCTAAGCGAAACTCAAATAACATATCGCGGCTAGGTAAATAGGAGGGATTAACATTAGGCGGCAAATTTGAGCCATGAAAAAACACTGAACTATAGGGCGAAGCAGAATTACGTGAGTCGGTAATCCACAATCCTGAGCCGATATGATCCATGTAACGCATAAAACCAAAACCCTTGTCTTCATCATAGTGATAACAATAACCGCGCACCGTTGAAGCAATTTCCCCCCAAGCCGGGCTGCTATCAGCTTTACGAATAGGCAATAAATTAGGAATTAAATAGCCGGATACAAACATATCGGCTTCACGTTTCAACTCACTGGAAACATTATCAAAACCAATAATTTCGACGCGACAACCATAATTTTGTAAGGCACGCACGACTTGGATAAAATCTCCATCGCCGGTCACCATCACAACGCGATCTAAGGTTTGTGATTGCAGCAGCGCATCAACTGCCATGTCTAAATCAGCATTCGCCTTGCCGTAACGATTGCCTTTTTCATCTTCATACCACTTCACATTTTTTTGAATAACCTTAAAACCGTATTCGCGCAATACTGAAAAATAGCCATTAATCCCCTTGCGATACGCCAAATCATCGCGTGAACGCTCCGGGTCAAAACTCACATAAGCATTTAAGCGCAGTGCTTCTGCATTGTCCCGACAAGCAAATTCGCGCAAAACGTCATAATGCATTCCATAACCACCGTTACGATTAACATTCGCAACATCAACATAAACACCGATTTTTGCACATGATTTAAAAGCCATAATTACCCCTAAATTTTTAAGATTTATTGCCTGTTACAACACACAATAATTTTTTTGTTGAGTAACAGATTTTCATTGCAAGATATACTGCACCCCGCCAGAAAGTACGCTCAGGTATATTTTTAATAGCTTGTAAAACAGTATGTTAAAAAAGAAAAAAAGGCAATTTCTGGTGAGTATGGGTATAAAATGATTGTCACGTAACGTAATAGAATAACATAAGAGAGAAGTTTACCTAAAGTTTTACGTGGCTTAAATGAAATTTTATCTTCATCCCTGCCAGAAACTGCATTTTTTGCTTTATCATAGTGACCGGCTGATGCCCCACGCTATGTTGAGATTGATTTCGCATCAAGCAGTATTTTGCAGCAAAAAGCCCGACCACGTAATCTGAGTACTTAAAATCCAAGCGTTTGGATGAAGATTGATAAGAAAAAATGCAGTTTCTGGCAGCTATGAGTATATATTAAGCAAAAATCGCAACCAAGGAGACTAGAATTATGACGCAAATTTTGACCCGCGCCGCTTATGCTGAAGCTGGCACCGCTTTACACTTCAAAACTGGGACTTGGCGTGTACAAAAACCGGTACACAAACACAGTGTCGCGCCCTGTCATCAGGTTTGTCCAGCCGGCGAAGATGCGCAAGCTTATATTGCGCAGGTGCAAGCGGGGAACATGAAAGCAGCTTGGGAAACGCTGGTCAGTGCCAACCCGATGCCTGCCATTACTGGGCGCGTCTGTCCGCATCCCTGTGAATCAGCGTGCAATCGGCAATATTTAGATGAGCCAGTAGCAATCCATGCGATTGAGCGTTTTTTAGGCGATGAAGCGATGAATAAAGAATGGGCGTATCCAGTAGCGCGTCCACCCGTCGGTGCCGCTGAAATTGCCGTTATCGGCGCAGGACCTGGCGGCATTTCAGCGGCTTATCACCTGTTACGTCAAGGCTATCAGGTGACGATTTTAGATGACAACTCGGAAGCTGGAGGCACGCTGCGCACCGCATTACCGCCGTACCGCCTGCCGCGAGCCGTATTAGACCTAGAATTATCACGCATTTTAAGCTTAGACGGCATCAACTTTCAGCCACGCACCCGCTTAGGACGCGATGTCAATATCCAAGAGCTACAACACCAATATGCAGCGGTATTTCTCGCCCCCGGTGCGCAAAAACCGCAAGAATGGAGCGTCGATGGAGTCACGCCCAGCGATCTGCATTCTGGTCTGGACTTGATCAAAGAATGGATCAGCATCGGCTCCGTGCCTACGCCGAATAGCGTTGCCATTGTTGGCGCGGGAAATACCGCAGTCGATATGGCGCGAGTGATGAAACGTGCGGGCGTAGCCGCAGTACATATTATTTCGCATAAACCCATCCCCAAACTCGGTATTCCGCCCGAAGAAGCCATGCCCGCCATACCTCGCGAAGTTGAAGAAGCCCTAGAAGAGGGCGTACATATCCATGAATATCGCGGCATTCGCCGGCTGATTTTGCGCGGCAGCAAAGTGGTGGGTTTAGAGCTTGTCCACATGAAAAAACTCATGCAGCCCGGCGGACGCTTAAAGCGCGTAGCTTTTGACGGCACAGAGAGCATTCTCAATGTCGATCAAGTCATTCCCGCCGTAGGACAATCACTCGACCCGTTTGGCATGGAATCGATTGTCGGCAACGACTGGGCATTTACAGTGGATCATTGGGGACGGGTCAGTGGACACGACGGCGTATTTGCCGGCGGCGATGCACGCAAAGGCAGCGGCGGCACAGTAACCGCCGCAGTCGGCGACGGGCGACGCGCCGCGATAGCCATAGATGCCTGGCTGCACAAACGCGGTTTAGCCGCTGCACCTGAAACCTCAGCCCTCACCTATGCGCAATTAAATTTACATTATTACGCATCAGCACCACGAGTACACGAGCCAAGTCTGCCGGTAGCAGAGCGCACCGATGATGCAGAAATTACCAGCAGTTTAAGCGCGCCCCTGATTAACCACGAGAGCCAGCGATGCTTCTCCTGCGGAAATTGCTTGGCATGTGATAACTGCTGGACGCTATGTCCCGATTCAGCCGTATTAAAAACCAAAGACGAAGCCTATGACGGCTCGCATTATGTGTTCGATTACGACTACTGCAAAGGCTGTGGACTATGTGCTTATGAATGCCCCTGCGGCTATATCGAAATGGTTGAAGACCTATAACGCGGGCAGGTTTTGGGCGTGTATTTTGTTCTCTCGTTGCCGCACTCCAGAGACTCTTAAAGAACGCCCAAAACCCGCTATGCTCGCTTTTTCTAGGTTCAAACTGGACACGTCTAATGCTAAAAATGCCTGCTTCATTATGGATCGCCTATAGCGGGGGCTTAGACTCACAAGTGTTGCTGCACCTCCTACACAGCGCACGAGCGCAACTCGCACCGCTACAGCTACGCGCCATACACATACATCACGGCTTAAATCCCCATGCCGATAGCTGGGCAGAACATTGTCAGCAGAGCAGCGAAAGCCTATCCATAGCCTGCCAAATCATCCGCGTACAAATACCACAAAACAGCGGCGAAAGCCTTGAAGCCTTAGCCCGTACAGCGCGTTACCAAGCCTTCGAGCGTGTGCTGCACAGCGGCGAAGCCTTAGTCACCGCGCAACATGCTGATGACCAAGCCGAAACTTTGCTGTTGCAACTCTTACGCGGTGCCGGTGCGCCGGGCTTGGCTGCTATGTCGGAAAAAAGTCGCTTGGGCAGAGGCTGGTTATTGCGCCCTTTATTAAACATGCGGCGGGCGGATTTACTCGCTTATGCTGTCGAGCATGGCTTGACTTGGGTAGAAGACGACAGCAACCAAGATCGGCGTTTTGCGCGTAATTTTTTGCGCCACGAGATCATGCCGCGCCTAGAGCAGCGTTGGTCTGCGTTGGTCAAAAGCCTCCAACAAGCGGCGCGTTATCAAGCTGAAAATGCACAACTTTTACGTGACTTAGGCGACATTGACCGGCTTGCGTGTGAACAACACAAGACACTATTAATAGCCGCTCTGCAAAAGCTATCTCTGCCGCGACAAAACAATGTATTGCGTACTTGGCTAGAAAAGCAAGGTTTCAAGCCGCCGCCCGCGCAGCAGTTGCAGCAAATTCATCAAACCCTGCTCTGCGCACGCCACGATGCACAACCGTGCGTCGCTTGGGGCGGCATGGAACTGCGGCGTTTTCGTGGGGCTGTATATGCAATGCCAGCCTTGCCGCCGTTGCCCAGCGATTTTGTGCGGACCTGGCACACCCGTCAACCGCCCGATTTACCTTTAGGACGTTTGCGCCTAGCCGCAGGTGGCAAGCTGCGTTTGCCCTTAGATAACCTTAGCTTGCGTTTGCGTCAAGGCGGTGAAACTTGTCGTTTGCATAAGAAAACGCAATCTGTAAAAAAGCTCTTGCAAGCCAGTCACTTGCCGACTTGGCTGCGGGCTTATTTGCCGCTGCTATATCAAGGCGAAACACTGGTCGCGCTGCCGGGGATTGCCGTATGCGATGGCTTTCGAGAAGACAATGGGGTAGAACTCAGTTGGGATTGCGGATAGGCTCTGTTGTAAGCGTTCACATCCCCCAAAAACCTGTCAGGTTTTAGTGTGAAGGGGGTGAGGTCAATAAAACACGGACGGCAAATAATGTGTATTTCATGCCGTCTCCTCCATGTAAAGCAAAAAAAACCGAAGTTGAAAACTTCGGTTTTTTTAAGGAACGGAAAGGGCTTAGATATATAAGCAAATATCAGATTCGCCAGCAAATTCAAAGAAGGTCGCCGCACCACCGTATTCAACATCATTAATGAAATCAGCCGTATCAAATTCAAATAAATCAACTGTCATTTGACAAGCGATCATTTTAACTTCAGCTTCTAAACACAGATCACGCAGTTCTTCAATACTGGCAACCCCTTTAGATTTCATTTTCTTTTTCATCATGCTGGTCATCATGCCTTGCATACCGGGCAGGGCTTGCATAATCACCGGTACGGGCATGGGCATAGGCATCGCGGGATTGCCTAAAGAAGTGACTTGCAGCTTGAGGTCTTTGCGCAGCAATTGCAGTCCATAAAAGGTACAGAAAATTTGCGTTTCATAGCCTAAAGCGGCTGCTGTAGAAGCGAGAATGAAAGGCGGATATGCCCAATCTAGGCTGCCTTTGGTTGCGATAATTGCGAGTTTTTTTTCATCCGACATGAGTGCCACCCTGTAAAATTCTGAATGCTTAAATAACGAAAACCCACCCTAAAAGTCTCGTGCTGTACAAACAAGCTGGATATTTTGCGGGTGGGTTAATTTGCTCAGTGTTGTTGATGCGATTGCAAACACTTAGACTTTTTTGATGAGGAAAGAGTATTTACCGCCTTCTTCACCCGATTCCATCAATTCATTCCCCGTTTGTTTGGCAAAAGCGTCAAAATCCTTAACTGAACCTGGGTCTGTTGCAATGATGTGTAAAACTTGACCGGAACTTAATTTACCCAATGCTTTTTTCGCACGCAGAATAGGCAAGGGACAGTTCAATCCACTTGCATCTAATTCTTCATCAAAATTTGCCATAATGGTCTCCTGAAAACGAGTTATTAAGTTGAATGATTATTTTTCATGCCCGTGCTTGAAAAGTAGCTTTTATTAACACCACTGTTGCTAGGCATTGTTGGATTTAGAACCTACTGCACAACATCGTACAGACGCATTGTCACAAAATTGTCGCAAAGCAGCAAACGGTTTAGAAATCCAGTCTGTTCTTATATACTAAGCTGCCTTTTTTGGCAACAGCATTTTCTTCATCCCTTCCTTAGACAAGCTCGGAATAGCCATTATAACACAATGAATTTTCTGCCAATTTTTTTAAATCTCAAAGGTCGTCGCTGCTTGGTTGTGGGCGGTGGCGATGTCGCAACCCGCAAAGCCAGTTTGCTGCACAAGGCGCAAGCGCAGGTGTATCTGGTCGCGCCGCACATCAGCAGCGGTTTGCAAGCGCGTATCAAAGCCGGTGCGTATGAATACCGCCAAGGCGAATTTCGCGCTGAAGACTTAAACGGCTGTTATCTCGTCATTGCCGCGACCGATAACGAAACGGTTAATGCGGAAATTGCTAAACGCGCCGAACAACACTGCATTCTCGCTAACGTCGCTGATGATCCGGATGCAGGGCATTTCATTTTGCCTTCTATCATTGATCGCTCGCCGATCCAAATTGCTGTATCCAGCGGTGGCGCGTCGCCAGTGCTGGCGCGGCTGCTGCGGGTGCGCTTAGAAACCATGATTCCAGCGGGCTATGGACAACTCGCCCAATTGGTTGAGCGGTTTCGCGGGGCGGTCAAAAACACACTCGGCAACGGACAAAAACGCCGCATTTTTTGGGAAAACGTGCTGCAAGGACCCATTACCGAAATGGTCTTAGCCGGTCGCCAAGAAGCCGCTGAAAAAGCACTACAAACACAAATAGACACCGCCGAACAAGAAAAAAACTACGGCGAAGTCTATCTAGTCGGCGGCGGTCCCGGCGATCCGGATTTACTCACTTTCCGCGCCCTGCGCCTTATGCAGCAAGCCGATGTGGTGGTCTATGATCGCTTAGTGTCGCAAGCAGTGCTAGACATGACGCGCCGCGATGCGCAACGCATTTACGTCGGCAAAGAGCGCGCTAATCACAGCGTACCGCAAGAAGGCATTAATCAAATGCTGGCGCGATTGGCAAAAGAAGGCAAGCGCGTATTACGCCTCAAGGGGGGCGATCCTTTTATTTTCGGACGCGGCGGCGAGGAAATTCAAACGCTTGCGGCAGAAGGTGTGCCGTTTCAAGTGGTGCCGGGCATCACGGCTGCGTCGGGTGCTGCCTCGTATGCGGGCATTCCGCTCACCCACCGCGACTATGCGCAATCTTGCGTGTTTGTCACCGGACACTTAAAAAACGGCAGCATGGATTTGAATTGGGCAATGCTGGCACAAGCGCAACAAACTGTGGTGGTTTATATGGGTTTGTTGGGTTTGGAAATGTTGTGTCAACAGCTCATGCGGCATGGACGCGCTGCCAGCACACCGATTGCCTTGGTGCAGCAAGCGACGACGAAAAATCAGCGCGTATTCACAGGAACACTGGCGACGCTGCCGGAACAATTGCGCCACCAAGACGTGCAACCGCCGAGCTTGATCATTGTCGGCGAAGTCGTCAGTTTGCGTCAGCAATTGTCTTGGTTTGATCCCGAAAATTTAACTTCTGCCGAGTGAAATAATTTCAAAGGATTCATAAAATATGCAAACACCTAACGACAATTATGATGTATTGATTATTGGCACAGGCGCGGCGGGCTTGAGCTTAGCGTTGAAAGTAGCGGATTCTGCTAAAGTTTTGCTGGTTTCTAAAGCCAAACTCAGTTCTGGCTCAACACAATACGCACAAGGCGGCGTGTCGGCAGTGCTGGATGCACATGATTCTTTTGCCTCTCATGTGGAAGACACGCTCAACGCCGGCGCGGGTTTGTGCGACCGCGATATTGTCAATTTTACCGTGACGCATGGACCTGATTGCATCCATTGGCTAGTCGAGCAGGGCGTACCCTTTACCCAGTACCTATCAAAAAGCGGCAAACGCGATTATCACTTAACCCGTGAAGGCGGACACAGCCACCGCCGCGTCATTCACGCCGATGACGCAACGGGTGCGGCGATAGGTACAACGCTGATGCAGAAAGTCTTGGCGCATCCGAATGTCAGTGTTTTGGAGCGGCATATTGCGATTGATTTAATCACTGGCGAAAAACTCAAACGCCGCACCCAGGGTTGTTTAGGCGCGTATTTTTTAGATAGAAAAGATAACCATATCAAAGCAATACGCGCAAAATTTGTGGTTTTGGCAAGCGGCGGCGCGGGCAAGGTTTATCTCTACACCAGCAATCCCGACGTAGCCACCGGCGACGGCATAGCGATGGCGTGGCGGGCGGGCTGCCGTGTGGCAAATATGGAATTTATCCAATTTCACCCGACCTGCTTGTATCATCCGGCAGCCAAAACTTTTCTGATTTCCGAAGCGGTGCGCGGCGAAGGTGGCAAATTACTGTTACCCGATGGTTCGCGTTTTATGGATCGCTTCGATAAACGCGCCGAACTTGCCCCGCGTGACATTGTAGCGCGAGCCATTGACCACGAAATGAAGCGCATCGGTAGCGAATCGCTGTTTTTAGACATCAGTCACCAATCGGCAGAATTTATTACTTCACACTTTCCCAATATTTATGCGCGCTGTCTCGAACTCGGCTACGACATGACCACGCAACCCATTCCGGTTGTGCCTGCCGCGCACTACACCTGCGGCGGCGTAGTGATTGACCGCGAAGGACAAACCGACATTGAAGGCTTGTTTGCTATCGGCGAAGTGTCTTTTACCGGCTTGCACGGCGCAAATCGCATGGCGAGTAATTCTTTGCTGGAATGTTTGGTGTTCGCCCACAGCGCGGGAGCAAAAATTTTACGCGAATTAGACCGCGTAACCATGCCCGAAGTGCTGCCCGACTGGGACGAAAGCCGCGTCACCGATTCCGACGAAGAAGTCGTGGTGTCGCATAACTGGGAAGAATTGCGCCGTTTTATGTGGGATTACGTGGGCATTGTGCGCACCACTAAACGCCTGCAACGCGCCAAACATCGGGTGGATTTACTGCGTACTGAAATTGCCGAATATTACAGCCACTTCCGCGTCACTAACGACTTGATTGAATTGCGTAATTTGGTTGAAGTCGCCGATTTAATCATCCGTTCGGCACAGTCGCGCAAAGAAAGTCGCGGTCTGCATTACACCCTTGATTATCCGCAGCAAGCCCCGCTGGCGCATAATACCGTATTAATTCCAAAGACTTAAGCAGCGACTAGAAAACCTAAAATGAGCATCAATGCGATTGAAACCCACAATATAAGCTTTGCTTACCCGCAGCGTCCATTGATTTTGCAACACATTGACTGGCAAGTTAAAAGCGGAGAATTTATCGCCCTCGTAGGCCCCAACGGCGGCGGCAAAAGCACGCTATTAAAAATCATCTTAGGGCTTTTGAAACCACAACAAGGACAGGTGCAAATACTGGGAGAAAGCCTCGCAAAAAATCGCAAGCGCATTGGCTATGTACCGCAATTTACTGATTTTTCACGCGATTACCCAATTACTGTAGAAGAAACCGTGTTGCTAGGACGGCTGGGCAAAACCCGCCCTTATTTTGGCTATCGCAAGCAAGACCGAGAGATTGCGCAGCGAGTCATGCAGGAAGCTTATGTCGCAGATTTGCACGCCCAGCGACTTGGCACCTTGTCCGGCGGGCAGTTGCAGCGCGTACTGATCGCCCGCGCCCTCGCCTCTGAGCCGGATATTTTAATTCTCGATGAACCGACCACCAACATAGACATGCGCACTGAAGAAGATATTTTTGCTCTGCTGAAAACATTTAACCAGCGCATGACCATCGTTGTGGTATCGCACGACATTGGTTTTATTTCTAGCTATGTGAATCGCGTTGCCTGCTTAAATAAAACCCTCTTGTGTCACCACACAGACGCGCTGCACGGCAAACTCATTCAAGACCTGTATGAACAACCAGTGCGCTCGATTCATCATCAGCATGAAGCGCATTTTCAATGTCCGTTGAAATAAAGCAACCGCAACTTCTCGATGCCCCTCATCAAGCCCGCTCACCTTAAAGCCTATAACACAAGATGCAGCACGTCTTAATCTGCTAGAATTAAAAAAACCTGCTGCCAAAGGACGCAACCATGAAATTCCGCCGTCAAATCAACTCCGCGAAAACTGACATCACGCTTGAAGGCTTACTCGGACAACACCCGCGCATCAAAGAACGCAAACTCGAATTGCAACTTGATGAATTTCTCGATCGCCTGCAACAGCACCAGCACACCAAGGTCCCGGCTTATCAACAGTATCGCCAACTACGCCAAGACATCATAGAGCGCGAGCGCGAACAATTAAACCTGCAAGCCTTCAAACCCCGTCCACTCGCCAGTTTTGTGCGCAACAAACTGATTAACCAAGTTTATTTGCCCATGATCGGGGACAACCTCGCAAAACAAATGGGTACGGTGGGCGACAGCAAACGCACCGATTTATCCGGCATGTTGCTCCTCATCTCCCCGCCCGGTTACGGCAAAACCACCTTACTCGAATACATTGCGCAGCGTTTAGGCTTGGTCTTTATGAAAATCAACTGCCCCACGCTAGGGCATAACGTGGTTTCCGTCGATCCGCAAGAAGCCCCCAACGCCACCGCACGGCAGGAACTACACAAACTCAATCTCGCCCTAGAGATGGGCAACAACGTTATGCTCTATCTCGACGACATTCAGCACAGCAACCCCGAATTTTTGCAAAAATTCATTTCCCTAGCAGACGGACAACGCAAAATCGAAGGCGTTTGGCGCGGTCGCTCGCAAACCTACGATTTACGCGGCAAACGCTTCTGTATCGCCATGGCGGGCAACCCCTACACCGAATCCGGCGAAGCCTTCAAAATCCCCGATATGCTGGCGAACCGCGCCGATATTTACAACCTCGGCGATGTTTTAAGCGGACGCGAAGCCGTTTTTGCCCTCAGCTATATTGAAAATTCCTTAACCTCTAACCCTGCACTTGCGCCGCTGGCAAATCGAGAAGCCGAAGACATTTATCGTTTCATTCGCCTAGCACAAGGCGAAGAAGTAGCCAGTTCTGAGTTTTCGCATAGCTATTCTAGCGCGGACATCAATGAAATCATTTCAGTGTTAAAGAAATTATTCAAAGTTCAAGAGGTTTTACTTAAAGTCAACCAACAATACATTGCTTCCGCCGCGCAAGCTGATCATTATAGAACAGAACCACCCTTCAAATTGCAAGGTAGTTATCGCAACATGAACAAACTGGCAGAAAAAATTGTCGCCGTAATGAATGAAAAAGAGCTACAGGATTTAATCAGCGATCACTATCAAGGGGAAGCCCAAACCTTAACCCAAGGCGCAGAAGAAAATCTCTTAAAGCTCAAAGAACTGCGCGGTATTTTAAGCCCCGAAGAACAAGCACGCTGGAACACTATCAAAGCTGAATTTGCCCGTCGTCAAAGTCTCGGCGGTGAAGAAGATGATGCAGCACAGCGACTCATTAACCAAGTCAGCCTGATGGCAACTCATTTAGACAAATTACAAAAAATACTGACACAAAGTGTCACTTTATGGGCAAAACAACACACCGCACAAAGCAAACACAGCGAGGTCGCTAAAGTATTATTGCCCAGTTTAGACAGCTTAAATCAACACGTAAACAGTATTGCACAAGCTTTATTGCAAGCCTCTAAAGGAACAAACAATAGTGAAGATTTAAGCAAAGTCCTAGAAAAATTAGGCAGTGCTGTAGAAAAAATTCAGCCACAGATTGAAATCATTAACCAAATGCCGGACAGTTTAGGCAATACAATAGAACAACTGGTAGGTATGATTGATTCTACTTTACTGCCCTTAGTGCATGACCTAGAACGCAAATCACGCATGGATTTAGTGCTGTGGAATCGCCTAAAAGATGTGTCAGGAACATTAAAAGAACTGCATAAAGAAGTCTTTATTCAAGGGCGACATATTCGCCAAGCCAATCAAAAGCCTTTGAATTAAATAACTCACTTAAACCGAATAGCGAGTAAACTTATGGCTTTATTACCCATCGGCATCCAAACCTTCCGCGAAATTCGGGAGCGCGATGCCTACTATGTTGACAAGAGCGGTTTCGCGCAACGTCTGATTGAGCAAGGCAAATATTACTTTCTATCGCGCCCGCGCCGTTTTGGTAAATCCTTGTTTTTAGACACCTTAGATTCTTTATTCAGTGGCAAAAAAGAATTATTTAAAGGCTTGGCGATTTATGAACACTGGGATTGGCAACAGTGCTTTCCAGTGATTCG
>CAZOSP010000001.1:60803-83870 GCA_964582525.1 uncultured Thiomargarita sp.
ACTTGTATTCCGTCATCAAAGGCGCGGATGCGGATTTACGCTTTGCTTTTTTAACTGGCGTAAGCAAATTCAGCAAAGTGAGTTTATTTTCAGGTTTGAATAACCTGCGTGATATAACGATTTCTCCTGAATATTCAGCTATTTGCGGCTATACCGAGAGCGATTTAGACAGGGTATTTGCAGCGGAGACGGTCGGACTGGACCGCGAACAAATCCGCCGCTGGTACAATGGCTACAACTGGACTGGCGAAGCAGTTTATAACCCGTTTGATGTGTTGTTGTTGTTTCAAGAACGCCAATTTCGTCCTTGGTGGTTTGAAACCGCCACGCCGACTTTTTTGATTAATTTGCTCACCGAACGGCAAGTCTGGCTGCCGAATTTGGGGCAACTAGAAACCGACGCGGCATTGCTGTCTGCTTTTGATGTCGAGCATATCAGCACTGAGGCTTTGCTGTTTCAAAGCGGTTATTTGACGATAGACAACGAGGAAATCATCGGCGGCAACTATTTTTACCGTTTACGCTATCCAAACTTTGAAGTCCGTCAAAGTCTCAATACCGCTCTGCTTGATGTCTGGACTGCCAATCGCAGCGCGGTGGTACAGCAACGAAAATCGCTTTACCGGCTATTGCAGCAAAATGATTTCACAGCCATGCAAAACCTCGTGACCGCCTTTTTTAACAGCATTCCCCATGACTGGTATCGCAACAATCCCATCGCCCGCTACGAAGGCTATTATGCCAGCGTTTTTTATGCTTACTTTGCCTCGCTAGGGCTGGATATTGTGCTGGAAGACAGCAGCAACGTTGGACGCTTGGACATGACGGTGCGCTTTAATCAGCACATTTATTTGTTTGAATTCAAAGTCGTTGAACTGGAACCGGACGGCGGGGCGTTGCAACAAATCAAAGCACGCGGCTATGCGGATAAATACCGCGCCCTACAGCAAACCATTCATCTGATTGGCGTAGAATTTAGCCGCGAACAGCGTAGCGTGGTAGGCTTTGAGATAGAAACACTCAAATTAAATAGCGAGTAAACTTATGGCTTTATTAGCCATCGGTTTTGCCTTAAGAACGCTGTCCCGCCAGGGCGACGCGGATCACTTCGGGCAGGGAACGCGCATTGAGCTTGCTCATAATCCGCGCCCGATGCCCTTCCACAGTACGCGGGCTAATGCCCAATTCATCAGCAATCACTTTACTGAGTTTGCCTTCCACTAACAAAGCCAATACTTCATGCTCGCGTTTGCTCAAGGCGGACAAGCGTTGCTGTGCTTCATCCAAAGAAATGGGCGGCAGGCTAAAACTGGCGTAATTGTCTAAACAAGCGCGAATGCTGCTCAACAAGGCTTCGGGATCAAACGGCTTTTCAATAAAATCTACTGCTCCCATGCGCATTGCCTTGACCGCCAGCGGTACATCGGCGTAAGCCGTCAATAAAATCACCGGCAAACGAATTTGGCGTTTTTTCAGCTCTTGGTGCAATTCCATGCCGTCCATGCCCGGCATCCGCACATCCAGCAGCAAACAGCCGCTGGTATTGTCGTATTGGTCTAAAAATTCGCGGGCGGAGTGAAAGACTAGACTGGGTAGCCCGACAGATTCCATCAATACAGTCAGTGAATCGCCCACACTGAGATCGTCGTCAACGATGTGGACAATACGTTCATGCTTCATACAAAATTCCTTCTGCTTCAGGCTCAATCATCCTGACAAGTCGGTAAACTGAGGGTGAAAATAGTCCCGCCCTGCGCATTAGATTCTGCCCACAAGCGTCCCTCGTGGGCTTTGGCAATACTCAAGCAGACGGATAAGCCTAAACCAATGCCATGCGGTTTAGTGGTAAAAAACGAAGTAAATATTTGTTCCACCATGTCTTCGGGAAAGCCCGGTCCGGTGTCAATAACACGTATCCAGACAGCTTCTTGCGCGGCTTGATAGTGGGTTTTAATGGTCAATACACGTCGGCGGTCTTTGACTTCTTCTAAGGCGGCTAAGGCGTTGTGGGCTAAATTCAAAATCACCTGTTCAATCAAAATTTTATCCGCCATCACACAGGGCAATTCTGGCTCTAATTCTAAGACAAGTGCAATATTGCGCCATTTGCTTTCAACTACAATGAGTTTTTCCGCGTCTTTGACTAATTGATTAATATCTAGGGTATCTTTTTGCATTTCATTGCTACGGCTCAAAGCCCGTAAACGATGAATAATATCACCTGCATGTTGTGCTTCAAGATTGATTTTTTCTAAAGTGGTGTGGATTTTTTCTTGTTTACCATTAGCAAACCCGCTGTCAATAAAACTTTGCAACAAATACTTGCAAGCCACACTGTAACTGGCAACAGCGGCTAAGGGTTGATTTAATTGATGCGCAATTTGTGCAGCCATTTCGCCTAACATACTAATGCGCGAGGTATGCGCAAGTTTTTCTATGTATTCACGCTCAAGGAGTTCCATGCGCTTACGTTCAAAAATTTCAGCTTTAAGTTGTTTATTCACCTCTTCTAATGCACTGGTACGCGCTTTAATCAAATACTCCAGATGTTTACGATAAGTCAGCAACTCTTGTTCGGCTTTTTTGCGCTCGGTAATATCCTGCATCACACCGCGCAAAAATACACTGCGCGAAATTTCATCATACACCGGAACACTATAATCATTAATCCAGATTTCTTCGCCATCATCTCGTAACATACGGTATTCACTAGAAAAAGGCGCGTCAACTGGCTCTGCGCTATGATGCAAAGAAGTTAAATAATTTTGATACTCAGCCAGCACCCGCCCGCGATCCTGTAAATGTAGATGTTGCCACCAGGTTTCTTGATTGGATAACCACAGGTCAGCAGAAATGCCCAATAATTTTTCAATTTGCGGGCTAATATACAGAATATAACTGCGATTTCTCAGGCTGGCTTCGTACACAGTGACCGGAATTTGTTCGACCAACACATGATATTTCGCCTCACTTTCTTGCAAAGCCCGCTCACTGTCTTCTAAAGCCAATAAAGACTCTTGCAATTTGTGCGTGCGTTCTGCCACCTTTTGTTCTAACAAGATAAAAGTATTGCGCATTTGCGCTGACATGTGCGCAAAGGCATTAGACAATTGTTGAATTTCAATAATATGACTACGCGGCAGCGAAAGCGGCCACTGCTCTGCCATTAAGCGATCCGCTGCGCTACTCAATCCTTGTAGCGGACGTATAATCGCTTGCGCCAAACGCCAGCTTAACAGCAAAGCCAGCAACAACAGCGCAAGCGACAGCCACAAAATCATGCGCTGATTTTTATGCACATGCTGCACAAATGCCGATTCTGGCAACACCACCACAATCAGCCAATCCAAACCAAAGGCATCCTTAAAAGGCGTGATTTTTAAGAACTGCAAATTGCCCTGCCAAGTAAACTCCGATGCCAGCGGCGTATCGATATGCTGCAAATCAGTAAAATGTTCTCGCAAAAACGCCACCGTTGCGCGCACCAGTGGCTCTCCACTCTGTGACGCATAATGCTGCAACAAACGCCCATCCTGTCCCAAAGAAAAAGGTTGTCGCGCCTCTGAACTCGCCACCATTAAACCATCCGGCTGGATTAAAAAAGTATGTAATTTGTGCGTATCCTGATTATGCTGCATTTCTAAGGAACGCATAAATTCACTCAAGCGCGACAAGCGCAACTCGGTCATCAATACGCCGCGCAGTTGCCTTGTTTCTATTTGCTCCGCGTTCTGCGTAGAGGCAAACCAAGGTTGACTTAAAGAAAATCCGGTCTCAGGTAAATAAGGGATTAAATAAAAGCCGCTCCAGCGCATTTCTTGAGCCGTTTCAGCCACCTGAAACCAAGCTTCATTACGCGCATCCAAGTGCGGCAAGGAAGCCACCTGCTTACAGCGTTGACCGTCAGGCTCAAACACCCGATTCAGCCCTGCCTTAAAATGTTCCGTCATCAACATCCGCACCACGCCATCTTCTTGACGCTGCGCACTGATCAAGCCCCCCTCCGGGCTGGCTAAACTGATCGCATTCAATTCCGGAAATAACTGCAACTGCTGGCATAGGCTACGCCCGATGAGATGCGCCTGTTGCGGGTCCAATACGCCCAACTGAAGCGCGTTAAAGACCGATTGATTGACCAAATACGGCACGCTCAAATAACGCCGCAAATGTTCTTCAATACGTGCTGTCACCTCATTGCGCAAGGTCAGCGTAGTTTCTTTAATCACCTGCTGCGTATTGGTAAACGATAAATAACTGGTCAACCCCGCCGTGACCAAAATCAAGCCCATGACGGGCAACAGCAACGCACTATGCAAAGACACATTACGCCAGTGCGCGGGTAGCAAAAATTTCATAAGCGATTTCTAATAGCCGTGACTTCAGCCAAAGCAGACAAGGCAATTTCAGGCGGCGTATGGCTGCCTATCGGTAAACCCACTGGCGCGTGTAAACGCGCCACCTGTGCTGGCGACACCTCTAATTCGAGTAACCGTGCGCGGCGCGATGCACTACTGCGCCGCGACCCCAATGCTCCAACATAAAAAGCCGGCGAAGCCAATGCCGCCAGCAATGCCAAATCATCCAATTTAGGATCATGTGTCAAGGTGATGACCGCGTTACGATCATCGCGCACATGCGCCAACACTGCATCGTCGGGCATTTGCGTATCTAACACACAATCCGCCACCCCCCAACTGTGCGCGTAATGTTCACGCGGATCACAAATAATCACACGATAATTCAACGCCAACGCAAACTGCGCCAAATAATGCGCAATCTGTCCCGCGCCGATCAACAACAACTGCCAAGCCGGACCATACACCTGCCGCAACACCCCGTTTTCCCAGCGCAAAGGCAGCTCCGTTTCAGCGGTAAAAAATTGCACTTCGCCGCTTGCCAAACACACCTGTCGCCCGATCAATTGCCGTGCAGACAAAGCCTGCAACAACGGTTCAATTTGCCCAAGCTGTCGAATGGGTTCTTGCAACACTTGCATAGTTCCGCCACAAGGCAGACCAAACCGCTGCGCATCTTCTGTTTGCACGCCATACTCAAGCGTAGAAATCTGCTGAAATGCCCCCGCCAACACCCGCTCGCGCAAATTTTCCTCGACACAACCGCCCGATACCGATCCCACCAGGCAGCCGTCCTCGCGTATCGCCAGTAAAGCCCCGACCGGACGCGGTGCCGCGCCCCAAGTGTGCAGCAGCGTGAATAAATGCGCTGACTGTCCTGCCGCCAGCCAATCGCGCAGCGTTTGAAAAACCTCAAGTTCAGTGTATTGCATCGTGTTTTCAATCAAAGTAGTCCATGAACGCCGGATTATAGCGCAAGCGGCGAGCCGGACGCGCATTTCAGCAAGATAGCTTAACGACGCTTTAGCAACACATAAACAGCCCCAGTGCCACCGTCAAAAGCCCGTGCAGAAGAAAAGGCTAGGACCCGATCATGTTGACGTAGCCAGTTGTTTACTTTATTTTTTAGCACGGGTTGCTTGTCTTTTGAACCATAGCCCTTGCCGTGAATAATGCGTACACAGTAGATGTTTTGATAGCGGCATTCTTGCAGAAAAAGCGAGATTTCGCGCCGCGCTTCAATGGCGGTTAAGCCGTGTAAATCGAGTTCCGCGCCAATACTGTACTGCCCGCGCCGCAGTTTGCGCAATACGCCTTGCTGTACGCCCGGCTTGAGGTACACCAACTCTTCTCCCGTTTCCAATTCTGACATGTCGTGAGTGTGCGACAGCATGTCGTCAAGCACTTGCAAATCATCCCGATAACGCTGGCGTGGCACTGCTTTAGGCGGTTTTTTGTTGAGCAGGATGGTGTCTTGTTCGACGGGTTTCACATCGCTGAGCATTTGGCGAAACAAAGATACATCATCGTCGCTTGGTTTTTTCATAAGTTCGTCAAAAAATCGGTTTATAGTGGCGCGGATTGCGCCAAAGCCTTCTAGGTTTTGAAAACCTAGAAGGTTTACGCCCGCCTGAAACTGTTCTCAGGGAGAGTTTTAAGCACTTAAAATCCAAGTCGTTGCAGCACACTTAAAGCAAAAAATGCAGTTGTCTTTCGGGTATGATATAGATTTTCAGATAATTAAATTGCCTTCCGCAAACCTGAATAGCAAAATCAATGACTTGCATGAATACGCTTTACCGACATTCCGCACATGCTACAGATAACCATTTGATTTAATTATTATATTCATTTAGCTTATAACTAAATAAGTTAAACTTTAAACTTAAAAATCAAATAGTTGAAAGGGGTATGCGGAATGTCGGGCTTTAGCTAAAATCAATAACTTACAGGCTTTTACAGAGTTTTCAGTATCGTTTTCAACAAGGTATCGAATAATGTTCAACAGGGTGATGTTTTTTAAGACTAATACGATTTATTTGATGATGGGCATTTTGCTATTTATCAGCGTTGTCTTCGCCAGTCTTGGATTGTGGGTATTTTATCAGCTTCAAAGTGAGCGTTTTAAGGAAAATGCCCTTCAACAACAGCAGGGCAAAGCCAAACGTATTGCCGAAGGATTAGAGGATTATTTACGCATTGCCACCCAGTTATCGCGTTCCATTACCAGTTTGGTCGCGCCGTTGCGGGCGGATAAGGCGGCGGTGGAAATTCTCTTGCGGCGCATGTTGCGCTCTGCGCCCGAAGAAATGATTTATGGTATTGGGGCTTGGTATGAACCTTATCAGTTTGACAAAAATAGTGAGTTTTTTGGTCCTTATGTGCATCGCGGCAATCGTTTAGATGCGCCGCTGATTTTAACCTACGAGTGGTGTACAGCGGACTACAATTTTCCCCAGCATGATTGGTATTTGGCGGGCAAACAGGCGCGTGGCAAAACGGTGTTTACTGAGCCTTATTTTGATACGAATCTGGTGTATATGACCGCCAGCCGCGCTTTTTATGATGAAGAAGGCAACTTTGTCGGTGTCACCAGCGTCGATATGGTGCTGCCGCTGCTGCAAAAATTTGTCGAACAATACAATATTTCGCAGCAAGCCACTGTGTATGTGGTCACTGCCCGCGGCAAGGTGTTCGTGCATCCACAAGAGGCGGAGTTGCTGGCTTATGCACGCGCTCAGGGGCGGCAGGTGAGCAATATTTTAGATGTACAAGAGACGGATTTAATGGGGTTTTTATCAGCACGCGCCGCCCCTGAGCAGGTCATCGTTGCGACCCGTGTTGATGAAGTCAATTGGCGCGTATTTATCGCCGATGACCAATCAACTGTGTTTCATCAAGTCGGTGAACTGCGGCGCAATTTGCTGTGGGGCGGCGGCTTGTTATGGTTAGTTTTTTTGTTTTTATTGGGCTTGTTAGTGCAAGCCCACAAAACCCGCGCCAAACATCATCGGCTTAAAGAAAAATTAAAAGAACAAGTGCAGAAACAACAGCTTTTGCAAGAAGTGAATGAAGCTTTAGAAGTTAAAGTCAAGCAACGCACGGGCGAATTGGAAGCCGCCAACCAACAAATTTCGCAGCTTAATGCACGGCTCCAAAAAGAAAATCTGCGCATGGGTGCAGAGCTTGATATTAGCCGCCACTTGCAGCAAATGGTGCTGCCTACGCAAGCAGAACTGCGGCGCATTCCGCATCTGGACATTGCCGCTTTTATGCAGCCGGCAACCGAAATCGGCGGCGATTATTATGATGTGCTACTGCATCAAGGCAGGGTCAAAATTGGCATTGGTGATGTCACCGGACACGGCTTAGAAAGCGGCGTGTTAATGCTTATGGTACAAATGGCGGTGCGTACATTGTTGGTCAATAACGTCACAGAACCGCGGGTATTTTTGCAAGTACTGAATCGCGCTTTATACGACAATGTGCAGCGCATCGGTTCGGACAAAAACCTCACTTTGGCATTGCTGGATTATCATCAAGGGCGGATTACGGTCAGTGGGCAGCACGAAGAAATCTTGATTGTGCGCAAAAATGGGCATGTAGAAAGTTTAGACACGCTAGATTTAGGCTTTATGGTCGGTTTGATCGACGACATCAGCAGCTTATTGGGGCAGGCGCATATTAGCTTGGAGCTGGGCGACGGTGTGGTGCTATACACCGATGGCATCACCGAAGCGCGTAATGAGTGCGAAGAAATGTACGGTTTAGCGCGTTTGCAAGCCGCCGTTGCGCGCCATTGGCACAAAGCCGATGCGCAACAAATCCAGCAAGCGGTGATAATCGACCTGCTAAATTATATCGGCGATGCGGTGGTCAATGACGACATCACGCTGCTGGTGCTACGGCGGCGCATTTAGGTAATGCCAACGGCTTGTCTGGCGCTTTAACGGCGCAGCAAAATGGTCAAAACACTGTCGCCGCGCAACAATTTAATGCCAATACTAGACAGCCGATGGCTGAAGATGTCTTGCAAATCCGCCAAACTTTCGATGCTAAGCCGATTCACTGACAAGAAAACATCACCTGGGCGCAAGCCCGCTTCCCACGCATGACTTTGTGGCTTGACGTGCTTGACCTGCACCCGATGCAACTTACCGCGTGACGTGGGCAATTCTATCTCAACAAAACGCGCCCCTTTGAAATATGCCGCAACCTCTTCGCCCGCCAGACTGGGTTCTGCTTCAATACGCGCTGTCAGACTGAGTTCGCGCCCCTTGCGCATAATATCAAGCCGCACCCGCTCGCCAACCCGCAGCAAACCAATACGATTACGCAAATCAGCCGAATGATTCACCACCCGCCGCGCTATGTGAGTAATTACATCGCCCATCTGCAAACCCGCTTGCGCCGCAGCCGAATCCGCTTTGACGTCGATCACCACCGCACCCTTATTGTTATCTAGGCGAAACGCCGCGGCTAAATCCGGCGTAATGTCCTGCACCTCCACGCCCAACACGCCGCGCCGCACTTCGCCATAAGCCAACAGATGTTCGACAATTTTCATGCTCATGTTGATAGGAATGGCAAAGCCGATGCCGACATTACCACCGCCAGGGGCGAGAATGGCGGTATTAATACCGATTAACGCACCGCGCAAATCGACCAAAGGACCGCCCGAATTGCCCGGATTAATGGACGCATCGGTTTGAATAAAATCCTCATAGCCTTCAATGCCTAAGCCAGTGCGCCCCAACGCGCTGACAATGCCGGAAGTAACCGTTTGGCTGAGTCCGAAAGGATTACCAATCGCCAGCACAAAATCGCCGACGCGCAATTGATCGGAATTACCCAAAGGCAGCGCTTGCAGCTTGTCGTGAGGAATTTCCAGCAAAGCAATATCGGTTTCCGCATCCGCGCCCAGCAGTTTCGCGCTGAGGCTCCGCCCATCTTGCAAAGTCACGGTAATTTCATCAGCTTTATCAATCACATGATGGTTTGTCACCACATGCCCTTTAGACGCATCAATAATCACCCCTGAGCCTAGACTTTGATTTCTGCGCACCCGCGGACGGTCGGGTAAATCAAAAAAATGGCGAAAGAAGGGATCGCTAAACAGGGGGCTTTCCTGTTCGCGGATCAGCGTTGTGGTGGAAATATTCACCACTGCCGGCGTGACTTTTTCCAGCATCGGCGCAAGACTGGGCAGGCTTTGCTGACTGCCGTCGGGCAAAAACCCCATAACCGGCAAAGCCACTGTGTGGGTTTGCGCTCGAGCGACCGAGTCTGTTTCAAAAGCTGCCGAACAACTGACGCTTAACAGGGCTAACAGCAAGGAAAATAAGGTATTTTTTGTCATAAAAGAAGTCCTTGTTTAAAATTGTCAAGTGCAACCAAGTTTGAAGCTAAAGACAAAAATAGGGTTACATTTGAGGCTTTAAAGCCAACGGATTTGTTTAGCGGATGAGCAATCCCCATATTTCACTCAACATTTTTCTAGCAACAGGAGACAAGCATGAATGCCGATCAAGAAATGAGCTTAAACAGTGGTATTAGCGCGTTTGAAAGCAAACAATTTGCGCGTGCCTATGATCTATTAGAACCGCTGGCAGCGGCTGGCAATGCGGAAGCCCAGTATCGCCTCGCCATCATGTTACAAAACGGACTAGGTATGGTGGCTAATCGAGAAAAAGCCGTCTATTACATGCAGAACGCCGCCGCGCAAGAACACGCGCTGGCACAGCACGGCTTAGGTTTTATGTATATGGAAGGCGAGGGCGTGGCGCAAGACGGTGTGGAAGCGGCAAAGTGGTTTGGCAAAGCAGCCGAACAAGGGCTTATTGGCTCAATGACGACTTTAGCCGGCATGTACGAGCAGGGCATGGGGGTAGAAAAAAATCCCACAGAAGCCCAGCGTTTGTATCAATTAGCCGGATTTGAGGTATAAGTGCTATCGGTTTGCGTTGATAGACTGCGCCCGCCCGAAACCGGTAGTGTGCTTCGACATCTTTTCGTCGCGCACGCGGGACGATGACACGCTGCCGAGCATTCGCGTTCGCGCCGCATTCCCAAGTGGCACTTGGGAACGAGGACGCGGCGCAAACCCTACGGGCTATATATCCTCACAACCCGCTAGAAACTGCATGACACAAGGAAGCTAAACATGGACTTACTGCCAATTGATGAACTCTATGTCTTGGATTTTTTACTGCGCCTATTGCGCACCCCTAGCCCCACCGGGTACACCGACCGCGCCGTACACATGGTCTGTGATGAATTAGATTCATTAAAAATTGGTTATGAACTGACGCGCCGCGGTGCCATTCGTGCAGAACTGCACGGCATCCAAAAAAGCCCAGATCGCGCCATTGTGGCGCACATTGATACGCTCGGCGTGATGGTCAAAGGCTTAAAACCCAACGGGCGTTTGCGCGTTATTCCGATTGGACATTGGAACGCCCGCTTTGCCGAAGGCGCACGCTGCACTATTTTCACTGATCGCGGCTCCTATCGTGGCACCATTTTACCGCTAAAAGCATCGGGACATGCCTTTGGCAGTGAAATCGACACACAACCCTGCGAATGGGACAACTTAGAAATTCGCGTAGATGAAAAAAGCTACAAAGAAGAAGATTTGCTGCGTCTAGGCTTCCATGTTGGCGATTTTGTTGCCATTGATACAGGGACAGAAATCGCTGAAAATGGCTATATCAACTCGCGCCACCTCGACGACAAAGCGGGCGTAGCGATTATGATGGGTTTAGCGAAAGCCGTGCGAGATGCACAAATAGAATTGCCAGTTGACTGTTATTTGCTCTTCACCATTTCCGAAGAAGTCGGCTCCGGGGCTTCCGCCGTGCTACATCAAGATGTCGCAGAAATGGTCACTATTGATAATGGAGTCACCGCGCCGGGGCAAAATTCCAGCGAATTTGGCGTCACCTTGGCGATGGCGGATATGAGCGGACCTTTTGACTATCATCTCAACCAGCGTTTGTTACAGCTCTGTCAAGAGTTTGAAATCCCCCATCAGCGCGACGTATTTCGTTATTATCGCTCCGACAGTGCTGCCGCCGTAGAAGCCGGCAACGACTTACGCACCTCTTTGATTTGCTTTGGCATTGACGCTTCTCATGGCTATGAGAGAATCCATTGGCAATCGCTCGAAGCCTTAATTCAACTGCTGTCAGTCTATGTGCAAAGCCCACCCCTATATGGACGTGACAGTCAAGGCATGGGACCACGCGCAGGCTTCCCGACGCTGCCAGTGTAGGCTTAACTGCAAAGCAAAAAAAGCAGTTGTCTTTCAGGTATGCGTACCCTGTTTTGCTCTGTATGGATGCACCGATCAGCAAAAATCGCTCTCTGCCCTAAGCCGTAAACGCTTCACTTTTCAGCACTTCCGCGCTTTTACTCAAACAGCGCAGCGGTGCTTGTAAATGGTCAGCCAATCGCTGCTTTGCTAGATCGCATAAGCCACATTTGTGACACGCGGGGGTATCGTAAGGGCGCAGCGGCAACTGCTTGATTAAGTTGGCATAAAACGTCTGCGTCATGCGTTGCGCAGCGGTTTTATCCGCAGCC
This sequence comes from uncultured Thiomargarita sp., assembly GCA_964582525.1. Lineage (GTDB taxonomy): Bacteria > Pseudomonadota > Gammaproteobacteria > Beggiatoales > Beggiatoaceae > BB31. The sequence continues at coordinate 72,743 of CAZOSP010000001.1, forward strand.
AGATTAAGGCTCACTTGTTCGCTTAAATGGGTCAACAAAATTTCCATTTCTTGGCAATGTTCACGCTCGTCCGTTGCTGCAATTAAGCGATTAACGCATTCGACGAATTTCTTGTTATCCTGATCGACTTCCACATCACCTGTGTTGTAACGAGATTTCCAACGTACTAAACGCATAACGCCTCCACATAGTCATTTTCAGTGACTGTGAATATGATGATCTTGCGGCTCTCATACAAGCTGGTTTTTGTATTTTTTTGCTTTATGTTTTATGCGCTTATGATTAAAGAGTCACTTCTCAATAAGCCATAGCAAGCAACCGCGCCCGCCCATGACAACAGATATGCGGGCTATCAAAAAACCTCAAAAATAAGTGAGTTACACATTTTAATCTGTGATGATGTGGCGGATAATCGCGCACTGCTGTGCGATTGTAAGCGTTCACATCCCTCCCAGAAAAACCTGGCAGGTCTTAAAGACCTGTCAGGTTTGGCGTGGGGGTCTGAACGGTTACTAAAAAACTGTTTAGTTCTTTTGACTGACGTGACGCAAAAGCTTCAAGCGGTGTTTCACAGCAACAAGTACTAACCGCGTAACCTGCGCTTTTTATACATACACATTTCCATGCGAAAGTCTGGGAAGCAGAAATAAAGGAGTTTAATTTGGAATTTCTCTATGAATATGGCTTATTTCTAGCCAAAACCATCACCTTAGTCGCTGCCATTATTATGCTGATTGTAGTCAGCGTTTCTATGGCTTCGCGTCAACGAGAAGAAGAAGGTGAGTTACATATCACTCATTTAGGGGAGCGTTTTAAGCATTATCGCCAAACTTTAGAACAACATATTCTCAGTGAGGCTGAATTAAAAGCCAAACAAAAACAAGAGAAGCAACTAGAAAAAGAAAAAGCCAAACAAGAAAAAGCTAACGCTCGCCAAAAAAAATCTAACCATGATAAGCAAGCCGCTGAGCCAGCATTAGAAACAACGCGCCGCCGTGTCTTTGTGTTGAATTTTCATGGTGATATTCGTGCATCTAGCGTAGAATCCTTACGCATTGAAATCACCGCACTATTGACCACAGCCAATGCTGAACAAGGCGACGAGGTGTTGTTGCGTTTAGAAAGCCCGGGCGGTTTGGTGCATAGTTACGGTTTCGCTGCCTCGCAGTTAAAACGTATCCGCGACAAAGGCTTACCCTTAACTATTGCGGTCGATAAAGTGGCTGCCAGCGGCGGTTATATGATGGCGTGCGTGGGACATAAAATCATCGCCGCCCCTTTTGCTGTGATTGGCTCTATCGGTGTGTTAGCACAAATACCTAATTTTCATCGTTTATTAAAAAAACATGATGTAGATTTTGAACAAATGACCGCTGGTGAATATAAACGCACTTTGAGTTTATTTGCAGAAAACACGCCGGAAGGACGCGAAAAATTCAAACAAGAATTAGAGGATACGCATACGCTTTTTAAGCAGCATATTCTACAATTTCGTCCGCACCTTGATTTAGAAAAAATTGCCACAGGCGAACATTGGTATGGTATTCGTGCTAAAGAACAAGATTTAGTGGATGAACTATTAACCAGTGATGATTATTTGTTACAAGCTTCAGAAGATGCGGATTTATATGAAATTACTTATAAAGAGCATCACAATATACTGGAGAAATTAGGTATTGAATTAAAAGCCCATCTTGCTGAATTGGGTTTTTATCATTTCAAACAGTAAGCATTCACTTCCCTCCCAGAAAAACCTAACAGGTCTTCAAGACCTGTCAGGTTTAAGTTCCGAGGTGTGAATGGTTACTTTCTATAGCGTGAAGAATGATGACAAGACATGATCTGATTGTTTACTTAAATGAACTGTTAGAGAGTGGCAAATTCAAAGATTATTGCCCCAACGGTTTGCAAGTGGAAGGAAAAACTGAAATTACTAAGCTGGTAACCGGTGTGACAGCCAGTCTTGCTTTAATTGAAGCGGCATTGGCTGCCGATGCTGACGCGCTGTTGGTGCATCATGGTTATTTTTGGAAAGGTGAACATCCGGCTGTGTGTGGCATAAAAAAACAGCGTTTAGCCAAATTATTGGGCGCGGATATGAATTTGCTGGCGTATCACCTACCGCTGGATGCCCATCCTGATTACGGCAATAACGCGCAATTAGGGCGTTTGTGGGGGATTGAGGATTTTGCGCCGCTAGACAGCGAGATGCTGGTATTGCAGGGCGCATTTGCGCAAGCGCGTAGCGGCCAGTGGGTGGCGGATTTGTTGACTAATAGCTTGCAACGCAAGCCGTTGCATGTCCCTGCCGAGCGTCCGATTCAGCGTCTTGCTTGGTGCAGCGGTGGTGCGCAGGGCTACATTGAAGCGGCTGTTGAGGCGGGCGTTGATGCCTACATTAGCGGTGAGATGTCTGAGCAAACTACGCACATTGCGCGGGAAGCAGGTATTCATTATTTCGCCGCGGGACATCACGCCACAGAACGCTACGGCGTGCAAGCTTTAGGCGAGCATCTCGCAGAAAAATTTGGCATTGAGTGCGTCTTTGTGGACATTGATAACCCCGCTTAGATCACTCGTACATCTACTAAAGTTTCTTAAAACAAGCCAAGCCGCAATGAAACATTTAAGCACTCTCAAGTGACTCAAACAACTTATCCCAGAAGTACGCCTCCCATGATTGAAGAAACCGACACCCAGATGGCTGTATTAAGGGCGCGAAACACCCGATTGCAAGCAGAAAATTTGCAATTAACTGCCGAAAACATGCGCTTGATGGTGGCTTTCAACAGCTTGGGCAGCTTAAAAACCCGCGCCCGACATTATCAAAGCGTATTTGAAAACGCCAATATTGGTATGAGCCGTTACACCCTAGAGGGCAAGCTGCTGGAAGTTAATCCCTATTTAGCCAACATGCTGGGCTATGAAACTTGGGAATTGGTGGGTAAAACTTGGCAGGAAATTACCCATCCCGAAGATCGTGGGCAAAATCAGGATTTAATCAACGCCCTGTTAGACGGTCAAGTGAAAACTTTTCAGATGGAAAAACGCTACTTGCACCGTCAAGGACACATTGTTTGGGCAGAAATCGCTGTCGTTGCGGCGTACCAAGACAACGCGAAACTTGATTACCTGATTGCCACTATTGTTGATATCAGTCTTAGCAAAAAGCATCAGCAACATTTAGAAAAAGCCCAAGCGATAGCGCATCTTGGCAGTTGGGAACGCGATTTTTCACAAGATGATTTGATTTGGTCTAAAGAAACACGACGCATTTTTGGCTTAAGTTTAGAGCAGAAAATCGATTACAAACAGTTCATACAGCGCGTACATCCCGATGATGTGGATAAATTACTCGCCGCACAGCGTAAAGTATGGAGCGGCGCGGCGCAGACGCTCGATGTTGAATACCGCATCCGCTTAGACGACGACAGCACGCGCTATGTGCATGAGCTTGGACACGCCGAATTTGACGCACAAGGGCAGGTCAAAAGCATCGCCGGGACACTGCAAGACATCAGTAACCGCAAAAAACAAGAAGCCGAATTATTCCGCTGGCAACAGGTGTTTATCAAGGCACGCTGGGGAATTGCCATTTGCATCCCGGACAGCATCTATTTTGCCTACGTCAATCCCGCTTTTGCCGATATGCACAGCTACTCGCAGGAAGAATTGCAACGCATCCCCATGACAGCATTATTTACCCCAGAATGCCGAGAAGATGTCAATAAGTGCTTGAATGCTTTAGAAAAGAAAGGTTATTGCATGATCGAAAGTGAACATATTGACCGCCACGGGCGGCGTTTTCCGGTCTTGATCAACTCGGTGCTGGTGCGCGATTTAGACGGTCGCCCTTTATATCGCCTTACCAACGTAGAAAATTTAAGCGAACTCCAACAAACCCGCCAAGCCCTGCAAATGCAACAAGCACGTCTGCGCTCTCTCAGCGAAATTGCTGCCAGCTCGCATCTCAGCTTTGAAGAACAATTACGACACAGCCTCGACATTGGTTTGCAACATCTAGGCTTAGACACAGGCATTATTAGCCAAGTTGAAAATCAACGCTACACAGTGCTGTATCATCGCCCTCTTGAAGCAAAGCTTGAACAGCAAGTATTTGATTTAGGAAGAACTTATTGCGTATTAACCCTGCAAGCCGATGATGTCGTAGCGATTCACCCAGTTAAAGATTCAGACTATGCGCAACACCCCGCTTATCAGGACTTAAAGCTGGAAAGCTATATAGGCGCACCCTTGCAGGTCAAAGGCATGGTGTTCGGCACGGTCAACTTTACCGCGTTGCAGGCGCGCACGCAGGCTTTTAACGAAGCCGATATAGAATTTGTCCGCTTGCTATCGCGCTGGATTAGTTCCGTGCTAGAACGCGAACAAGACGCACAAATCCTGCGCCAAGCCACGCAAGATGCAGAAGCCGCTAATCGCGCTAAAAGCGCGTTTCTTGCCAACATGAGCCATGAATTGCGCACGCCCTTAAATGCGATTTTAGGCTATGCGCAATGGTTACAAAAACATTCCGAATTACCTAACGAACTGCTCAACCCAGTAAAAATCATTGAAAGCAGCGGCGAGCATCTGCTAAAACTCATTTCTGATGTGCTAGACTTTTCCAAAATTGAAGCCGAGCGTTTAGAACTCACGCCCCATGAAATCTATTTGCCGGGTTTCCTAGAGGAAATACAACAAATATTTCAACTGCGTGCAGAACAAACAGAATTAAACTTCTTCTCTGAACCTGACCTTGACACATTTGCCGATTTTAATTTACCATCATCTATTGAAGTCGATGAAAAACGCCTGCGACAAATATTATTCAATTTATTAAGCAATGCGTTTAAGTTTACCGAAAAAGGCGGTGTCAAATTAGAAATAACGCATCAAGAACAATATCTCCATTTTGCAGTGCATGACAGTGGACGCGGTTTATCTGAAAAAGAACAACAAGTGATATTTGAACCTTTCCGTCAACTCAATCCACAAGACTGCATAGGTGGAACAGGCTTAGGCTTACCCATTACACGCCGCTTAGTACAAATGATGGGCGGTGAGCTCAGTGTAGAAAGTGAACCCGGCATAGGTAGCATATTTCGTTTTTATGTGCAGGTTAAAGTGCTGAAAAAGCAATTCGCTCCCCCCATAAAACCCAAATCACAGAACATTATTGGTTATCAAGGTGAACCACGCAGCGTTCTGATTGTTGATGATGTCACGCACAATCTGAGTTTATTAAAAGACTGGTTAGCTCCATTAGGATTTATCGTACTATTAGCCAACAACGGGGCAGAAGCCTTGCAGCAAGTGCGCTCGCACAAACCACACATAGTTTTATTAGATTTACTCATGCCCGGCATAGACGGGCTAGAATGCGCGTATTTAATGCGTCACGGCTATGCGCCAGCGACTACGCAGATTATTGGCATTTCCGCCTCAGTGCTAGAAGACGACAAAGCTGCCTTTTTGCAAGCGGGTTGTAACGCCTTCTTAGCTAAACCGGTTATGCTACAAGAATTATTAGACACTTTGGCTGAGTTGTGTAATTTACGCTGGAACTACGCACAAGAATCAGTCGCCCCCGCCACACCCGCTGGCAAAGCCCAGATAAAATACCCGCCCGACGATGTGTTGGAAGAGCTGCTCAATTTAGCGCGCATTGGGCATATTTCAGAGATCATGGAAAGATTACAATTTTTACAAGCAAACGCCGCAGAATTTGCCGAATTTGCGCAACGGGCGTTGCAATTAGCCGACGATTTTCGCCTTAATGACTTGCGCAAGTTTTTACGCATCAGAAAGTAAGCGTTTACTCCTCTCGGTCAAACCTGTCAGGTTTTGCGCGGGGGACTGTACGACAACGGTCCAGCGACGCTGGCAAGGCGTGAGTTCCCAAGCGGTGCTTGGAAAAAACCTTCAACGAAGCCGAGAGACCCAAAGCCCACAAACGGCGTTGAACTTCAAAACATGATGCGGTTCGCAAAAAGACGCTCACCGCATCCTACCTTGCTTGAGGGGATGCCATGCCTGGCACACGAGGGTTTGCGCCGCGTGTTTTCGCGGCGCGAACGCGGGCGAAATTCAGCATTGTTCGCGTGTGCGCCGAAAAGATGGCGCACACCCTACTTGGCTCAGAAACATCCAAGTGGTTTTTACTTTGCCTTCTCAACGCCTAAGCCAAGCCGACACCCGCCGCCACAGACCTAAAACCAAAAAAGCTCGACGGCGGGTGGTGCTGACCTTGAGCGATTCGTTAGGCTGCCATGCCATGCTCTTTTGCATACTGAAGTAATGCTTTATTTACGGCTTCCGAATCAGGAAAAAGCTTGTGTAATTCAGGAGAAATAACAACAATATTTGTTCCTTCCCGATAGCGTTTGGCATATTTGCCACGTACCCCGGACTTGATTAGCTCTGCGGGATATTCAGGCCGTAATGTATCCTCTTCATTATTCATAGGCTTTACGCTCCTGTTTGGTCATATGCCTTGCCGAAATAATACGAATGGCACACCTCTTTCTGTGAAAGAAACCACAAGATGAGTGCCTTTTGATGAAATACCAAAAATCAAATATCGATCTTTCCCGTAGGCATGATCCGGGTCAGGGAGACTGGATGAAAAATCATCATTAAATACTTCGCTGGCTTCAATGAAGGAAATACCATGTTTTCTCTGATTGGTAGACTCTTTTGTCTTATCCCACTCAAAATCCATTGGTATTTTCCGTTTGCTGGGTTAAAAATTTTGCCTAACATTCTGGGTCAGGAGCGACAGGTTGCCGTCTCTGAATTTGAAAAAAAAGCAAGCAGCCAAGCGGCGACCTGTCCACTGGAGCAATAAGTTGGCAAGGCGGAAACCTTCAACGAAGCTGAGACTTAAAGCCCACAAACGGCATGAACTGCAAAACCACTCAGAAGGCAGCGGGTGCAGGTTTGTAACCTGCACCCGAACGTTTCAAACGACCTTGAAGTTAGTCAAAACGTTCGGGTCAAGGTTACAAAACTTGACCCGTGAGTAATTGTTAGGTGGGGATTTGGTGGATTTTCACCAGCTCAGTTTGCGCCACGTCTTTATTGTGGCGCGAACGCGAATGCTCGGCAGCTTGCCATTATCCCGCGTGCTTCGGCGAAAAGACGTGCGGGTCAAGGTTACAAACCTTGACCCGCGAGTGTCCTTACCCGACTTATCCCGTTGGTCAATCGGGGTTTTCGAAGCCGAACCGTTCTCCAGCTTTCCATGCCTCACGATTATTGCCCTCGTTCGGGATCCCACCAGATTCCTTGAGAATCCGTGCGAGATGCATGCAATTCCAGGTCATGATCGTGGTGTTCCGCTGCGTGAAGTCATTGTCGAAACCGACGCGCCCGCCGTCTTCCTTTGCGTCACCATACGAGTGTCCGGGGCCTGCCTCGCCGATCCACCCACAATCGGCTTGTGGCGGCGTTGTATAACCCAAGTGATTTAGCGCGTACCCTATGGTCATGGCCGTGTGCTTGATTCCATCCTCGTTCCCGGTGATCACGCAGCCTGCAACTTTCCCATAATAGATCGACTGCCCCTTATCATTGAGTTCACCAGACATCGCGTACAGCCTTTCGATTAGTATGCGGCAGATCGAACTCTCCTCCCCCAGCCAAATCGGCGTCCCCACAACCAGGATTTCGGCCGCTTTCACCTTCTCCCAAATCATGGACCATTGGTCTTTCTCCCATCCGTGCTCCGTCATATCCGGATAGACACCCGGTGGAATGTCGTGTGCGGCTAGATGTAAGTGTTCGACTGAAACGCCGTTCTTTACCATGATGGACGAGGAAGCATTAAGGAGCAACCTCGTATGGCTATCCTCTGCCTTCTTCTTTAGCGACGTGTTGATGTATAAGGCGTTGAGTTCCGTGAAATTCGTCATGAAGTACCTCGGTAAAAAATGGTTTCGATCCGCTCGCAAGCGGGATATTAGTATCAAGTCAATCTAACCTGATACTTTCCGATATTAAAAGACAAATCAGGCAAGCTTGACCGATACTCATTGCCCTGCATTTTTGCCCCAATAACACGAGATATTGCAGCAGTGGGTGCAGATTTGTAACCTGCACTCGAACGTTTCAAATGACCTTGGGGTTACTCAAAACGTGCGGGTCAACTTACAAACTTTGAGCCGTGAGTAATTTGTTAGGCAGGGATTTGGTGGATTTTCACCAGATCAGTTTGCGTCACGTCTTTATTGTGGCGCGAACGCGAATGCTCGGCAGCTTGCCAGTATCCCTACCGGGCTGCTGTGGTCGGGCTTGAGCGACAAGTTAGGAAAGTAGTTTGTCATATTCTGCATGACTACCAATCCAAACCCAAAGAAAACCGCCTTCAATTGGAGTAGCTACTGCACGATAATGTGCTCCAACTCTAGCAGACCAAACTTTACCCGCTTTCTTAAACTGTAACGATGGATGAGCGTAATTATCCCTTAACAATTGAAAGTTCTTGTCAGCAAGATTGCGAATTTCTATTGGAAGTTTTTCATAGCATTCCCAAAAACTTAGCGCAGTTTTATGAATCACAAATCCCTCGTTTTTCCAGCTTTATGCTCAGCAAGGGCTGCATTGATTAAAAAATCGAGCTTTCCCGAGTTAGAGTCCGCTTCAAGCTGTTTATCCCAGCGTACATTATCCAGTTCGATAAGCCAATCACGAAGCTTGGAAAAAGAGTCACGATCTAAATTTAAAATCCGATTTTCTAAAAATTCTATTTCATTCTCAATACTAGCTACAGCCATAGTAAACTCCTTATTTACTTACCGAAAATCTGGACTAAACTGAAAACTATTCCAACTAAAATACCAATTTAACCAATAACTCTCGGAATAGTTTCATCATCAGTTTGCCCAAAAACTCCGTTAATTGCTGCTCCAACAAGCAATCCTATAACACCAAACTCTAATCCCCATCCACCTACATACATCACGAAATTTATTGCTTGCTCCATGTCGCGCTCCTAACGCCAAAATCAGCCGCCGACGAAGGAGGTCGGCTGGATTTTTTTGTTAAGTGTTTTCTTTAACAAAAGCTGTTGAATTACCAAGCTGCTCGACTAAAACATGCCCTCGTTCCCAAGTGCCACTTGGGAATGCTATCTTGACCGCGTTGCGGTCTGTACGACAACAGCTAGCGACGCTGGCAAGGTGTGAGTTCTCAAGCGGCACTTGGGAAAAACCTTCAACGAAGCCGAGAGACCCAAAGCCTACAAACTGCAATGAACTTCAAACCCCACATGATGCGGTTCGCAAAAAGACGCTCACCGCATCCTACCTTGCTTTATTGTGGCGCGAACCCGAATGCCCGGCAGCTTGCCAGTATCCCGCGTGCGCGACGAAAAGATGTCGCGCATCCTACCGGACTACCGGACTTATATTGGACAAAGCAGACGGCAGGTTATCTGTGCTTATGTGAGCAAAACTATCTCGCGTAACGGGATCAACTTGCCTTGAGTCCTGAATTTTAGTAGAGGCAGCATGTACGATTTTTTCAAAAGTGCTCAATATTTCTGTAGCAATATCTTGAAATTGTTTTTTATGTTGCTCAAAAGCACTCATTGTATAATTCCTTGAAAAACTGCCTCAATTTTCACAGCCTAACTTTTAAGTATCAAGCTTTTTCACCCTGATACTCTCCGATATTATTTGATAAATCAGGCAACTTTGCTTTGCTACCAGTGTGCTGGTCTTTTGCCCTTATAGTTCAGGGTATTGAGCTAACATTTAGGCAGCTTTGCTAGTTATCTCATTTATCGTGTCAAATAATCTTGTTAAGTTATATTACAAATTATTTCACGCAATCTTAACAAGGTAATTTTGTTTAAGGCTATCAGCTTTTTGCGGTTTGTCAAGGATGGCTTGAGAGGCTATTGATGGTGAAGTTTGCTGGCTTTCATTTGTCCTTCATGGCTGTAGTATTGGGTGCGTCCATTGTTATCTACTAGCCAGACTTCGTGTGCGCCTTTGGCTAGGTAGAGTTCAATTTTTTCTTCCATTTCGGCTTTTGAGTTGGAGGGGGAGATGATTTCTACACAGAGTTCTGGAGCTTTGGAGTAGGGGGTTTGAAAGCCGTGTTCTGCAATGAAGGCATCCGATGCCCAAGCGACATCGGCAACTTTTACACCTTGGCGGGTTTGAATTGAGCATTCCATGATGATTTTTCCGCGTCCTTGTAGAGTTTCTTTGATGTATGTGCCAACTTCAAACTGGCGGTTGCCGTGGGTGTTGCTGGCGGGACTCATGAGGATTTTGCCCCATTTATCGAGTTCAATTTTGTAGGGGAGGTTTTGTAATAAGGGGTCGCTGATGACTGATGTCCAGTCCATAGTAATTCTCCTAATTATCCTGTCGTTTTGCTTTGTAATTTGCTATTAAGGATTGTTTCGCGCATACTGGTCAAGTTATTGTCCTCGTTGTCCTCGTTCCCAAGTGCCACTTGGGAATGCTATCTTGACCGCGTTGCGGTCTGTACGACAACAGCTAGCGACGCTGGCAAGGTGTGAGTTCTCAAGCGGCACTTGGGAAAAACCTTCAACGAAGCCGAGAGACCCAAAGCCTACAAACTGCAATGAACTTCAAACCCCACATGATGCTACCTTGCTGCGATGAACTTCAAACCCCTTTGCTCATTTATCGTGTCAAATAACTTTGTTAAGTTATATTAAAAATTATTTCACGTAATCTTGATAAGGTAATTTCGCCCAAGTCTATCAGCTTTTTGCGGGTTATCAAGGATGGCTTGAGAGGCTATTAATGTTTTTGATTTGCATGAGATTTGCATAATCTCGTCCAGATGTAGCGGGGGGGAGTTGCTTATTATCGATTTTGTAGAGTTCTATAATTTCTTCTACGAGGAGGCATAGTTCTTTGAATACTTTTTGCTCATCATCGCCGTGACATCCTCCATAAACTAAACTAGGGCAACTGCCCACATAGCAATTATCTGCTTCAGACCATTCTAGAATCTTTACATAGCGAGCACTTTCTTTCATTGTTTTGAATCCTCTATGGCTTTCTCAACTGCTTTAATAAGGTAAGCCGAGTAGATACCGTCTCTCAAGTCAAGCATTATTTTACAAGGAAAGTGTAAATTT
>CAZOSP010000002.1:0-27867 GCA_964582525.1 uncultured Thiomargarita sp.
GGGAGTGGCTGACTTCCAAGTCAGCCAAACGCCGCCTACGGCGGCGCGGCTAAGCAGGAGCTTAGCCACTCCCAGCCCGGTAGGGTGCGCGACATCTTTTCGTCGCGCACGCGGGATGATGGCACGCTGCCGAGCATTCGCGTTCGCGCCACAAAAAGACGTGGCGCAAACCCTACTGGACCCAGCTACTAATGAGTCATAGTTTAACCCAATATGCCCATTTATTTTTTTCTCCTTTCTAGCCTATTTTGCACCAACGCACTGGCGCAGACGTGGCACTTGTCGCCCGATGCCTCACTGGCAGCAGCGATAGCCCAAGCCAAAGACGGCGATACGCTGCAACTGGCGGCGGGCGTTTATGCCGTCAAACAACTGCGCATTGGGAAATCCTTGCGCGTTATCGGTGCCAACGATGGTGACACGGTGCTAGACGCGGGTGGCGCGGGCGATGTAGTGCGCCTGAGTGCGCCCAATATCCAACTCCTGCATCTCCGCCTGCAAAACGGCGGCATGAATTTAACCAAAATGAATGCTGGGGTGTTTGTCGAAAAAAACGCGGCAGAGGTTGAAATTGGTTTTAGCCAAATTTTTGACACTGGCTTTGGCATTTGGGTTGACGGGGCGCGTGCGCCTTATCTGCATGACAACCAGATTCGCGGCAACGCCGCCTACAAATCACCGGATCGCGGCAACGGCATTCACTTATGGAGCGTGAGCGGGGCGCGGATTGAAAATAACCGTATATGGCACACCCGCGATGGTCTGTATATTGAAGTATCGCATGGTGATAATCTGATTAAAAACAATGAACTGCATCATCTTCGCTACGGTGTGCATTATATGTACTCACACCGCAATCGGGTGATCAACAACCGCACCCATCACACCCGCGTTGGCTACGCGCTGATGCAATCCAATCATTTAGAAGTGCGTAACAATCACTCCCATGACGATTTAGAATACGGCATTTTGTTAAATTTTCTCAACTATAGTGACATCAGCGGCAATCGCGTTGAGCGCGTGGGCGGCGGCGAGGCGCACCGTCAAGGCGGCAAAGACGGCAAAGCGGTGTTTATCTTTAACGCCCTACACAACCGCATTCAACACAATGATTTTAGTGGCAGCGACATGGGCATTCACTTAACCGCCGGTTCTGAACACAACCGCATCAGTGCCAACAATTTTATGCACAATCGCATTCAGGTCAAATACGTTGCCAGCCGCACCCAAGAGTGGTCAGAAAACCAACGCGGCAATTATTGGAGTGATTATCTCGGCTGGGATCAAAACGCCGACGGCATTGGCGACCGTGCTTACGAACCTAACACCCAAGTGGATCGGCTGCTCTGGCGTTATCCGCAAGCCAAGTTATTGATGCACAGCCCCGCCGTGCAAATCCTGCGCTGGGCGCAAGGGCAGTTCCCAATCTTTCGCGCCCAAGGCGTACAAGATTCTTATCCGCTCATGCGCCCCGTCAGCCCATCGCTCAGCCCATCGATCAATCAGGCAGCACAGCCATGAACCCCGTTGTCTCCTTACGTCACGTCAGTCAATCTTTTGGCGCAGTGCAAGCCTTGCGCGAGATGAATTTACAGCTAGAAGCAGGCGAAGTGCTGGCATTGTTGGGACACAATGGTGCCGGCAAAACCACCAGCATGAAACTGATTTTAGGCTTGCTACAAGCCACCCAAGGCAGCGTTGAAGTGCTGGGCGAAAATCCCATCCGCGCCGCGCAAAGCCTGCGCCTGCGCCTCGGCTATTTGCCCGAAAGCGTGAGTTTTTATCAACAACTCAGCGGCTTGGAAGCCCTGCGTTATTTCGCCCGCCTCAAGCGCGTAGCCGTGTCGCGCTGCGCGCCATTGCTGGAGCAAGTCGGCTTACAGCACGCCATGCACCGGCGCATCAAAACCTATTCCAAAGGCATGAAACAACGTCTAGGACTGGCGCAAGCCCTGTTGCGCAGCCCCGAATTGCTATTGTTAGATGAACCCACGGTTGGGCTTGACCCGCTGGCAACGGCAGATTTTTTTCGCACCATCCACAGCCTACGACAACAAGGCTGCGGGATTATTTTATGCTCCCATGTGTTGGCAGGCTTAGAAATTCATTTGGATAAGGTAGCGATTTTGGCACAAGGACAAGTCCGCGCTTACGGCAGCGTGGACGCTTTGCGCGAAACCGCGCAACTGCCTTGGCGCATTCATGCCAGCGGCGATTGGCAAGCGGCAGAATGGACTGCGCGCTTAACCGCATTAGGGGCGCAACAACTGCATATTGACGGACACAAACTGCGTTTAACCACCGACCTTGCGCATAAATTACCGCTGGCACGCGCCTTACTCGAAGCGGCGGCAGTTGACAGTCTGGAAGTGTTGGCACCCGATTTAGAAAGCCTGTATGCCCATTACAACCGTGCGGAGAGTCACCATGATGCGTGAATTAAGTATTGTTGCTGGCAAAGAATTACGTGACGGCTTGCGCAACCGCTGGGTGTTGGCGATCACCCTGCTATTTGCCATCTTCGCCCTGGGTTTGGGCTATTTTGGCAGTGCCGCCGCCGGTTCAGTAGGCTTTACCTCCCTGCCCACCACCATTGTCAGCCTCTCTAGCCTGGCTATTTTCGTCATTCCGCTGATCGCCCTATTGCTGGCTTACGACACCGTAATTGGTGAAGAAGAACAAGGCACCTTGCTACTGCTGCTGACCTATCCGCTCTCGCGCACCCAGTTATTGCTGGGCAAATTTTGCGGTCACGGCTTGGCACTCAGTCTCGCCGCCCTGCTCGGTTTTGGTGCCGCCGGTACCGTCATCGCGGTGTCCACCCACGGCTTTTTCGATGCCCAACTGTGGGCAGCATTGGGCATGTTTATCCTCAGCAGTGCTTTACTTGGCTTGGTATTTATCGCCATCGCTTGCCTAATCAGCGTTAGTAGCCGCGAAAAATCCCGTGCCGCTGGTGCGGCATTATTAGTGTGGTTTTTTTTCGTGCTGATTTTCGACTTAGGTTTGCTGGCGTTATTGGTGGTCACAGAAGGGCAGGTCGGGCAACAGGTCTTGCCGTATTTAATGCTGCTCAATCCCTGCAATGCCTTTCGCCTGCTCAATCTAAGTGGCTTTGAAGCCGCCCAAACTTACGCCGGACTGGTCTCCATCGCGCAGCGCGAGTTGTTCTCATCGGGCTTTTTAATCAGCGTGTTACTGGCTTGGATCGCGCTGCCGTTTAGCTTGGCAGCCTGGCTGTTCCAACGGCGTTAAGCGGCGACGCTTGGGAGTGGCTAAGCTCCAGCTTAGCCCCGCCGCCGCAGGCGGCGTTTGATTTATGTGTACAACAAAGGAATATCTAATGTCAAAAATACTCTTCGCCCTCGTTCTCCTCGTCCTCGCGCTATTGTTAAACGCCTGCCAACCCAACGGCGAACAGCAGACACAACAGCCGCCTGTCGCCTTCCACGAACATGACGAATGTCATGTTTGCGGTATGTTAATCACCCGCTACCCAGGTCCCAAGGGCGAAGCTTACCAACGCAACAGCGGCGAAGTGTTAAAATTTTGCTCCACCCGCGATCTATTCGCTTACTTACTCGAACCCGGTCAAGCCGCGCAAGTCGGTAGCGTATATGTACATGACATGGCACGTAGCGAGTGGAAAAGCCCGGATGACACGCACCTGATTCCCGCCCAGCAGGCTTGGTATGTGGTCGGTCATCCGCTGCGCGGGGCGATGGGACCTAGCCCCGCGAGTTTTGCCAAACGCGAGGACGCCGCCGCCTTTGCTCAACAACATGGTGGCAAGCTGTTGAAATATGAAGAAATTGACTTGGCGGCATTGAACTAAGGTAACTTGCACTAAATAAACGTCCCCCGCATTGCGCAGACAACATGGTGGCAAGCTGTTGAAATATGAAGAAATTGACTTGGCGGCATTGAACTAAGGTAACTTGCACTAAATAAACGCCCCCCGCATTGCGCAGGATTTTTTCTAGTTCCCACAGACCGCATTCGCAGGAACGTCTGGGAGTGCTGGGAGCACCTAGGATGGGTAGAGGCGCACCAATGCGCTGGGTATGTGCAGACAATCTCCACCGCGCCGAAACCCATCACTCAATAGCGCGTTAAAGCAAGCAGGAAAAAAATAATTAGAGGTTATCGAATGCGTTACATGGTAATCATTGAACAAGGTGAAACGAGTTTTGGTGCGTATGTTCCCGATTTACCTGGCTGTATTGCAGCAGGTGATACGGAACAAGAAGTGTTGAAACTTATCCAAGAAGCAATCGAGTTTCACCTTGAAGGGCTAAAAGATGATGGAATAAAAATCCCATCACCTCATTCATATAGTCAATTCGTGGAAATTCATGCCTAACGAATCGCTCCAGACCGATGCCCTGTCGCCCTGACCACATAATGCGGGTCAAGGTTACAAACCTGCACCCGCCGCCGAGCGTGGTGCGACGGGACCTAGCCCGGCGAGTTTTGCCAAGCGCGAGGATGCCGCCGCCTTTGCCCAACAACATGGTGGCAAGCTATTGAAATATAAGTAGATTGGTTTAGCAGAATTAAACTAATTGCTGACCTACGTTCAAGTAGGCGTTCATACCCCTCGCAGTAAAAACCTGACAGGTCTTCAAGACATGTCAGGTTTTTTGCGCGAGAGACTAAACGGTTACGCGCTCTAGCCAGCTTGACTCACAGTCATAAAAAAAGCCACTTTTAAGTGATTAAAAGTGGCTTTATCAAAACAACGAAAAGGTATTGATACGCATAGCCGCCAGAACCTGAGAGCGGTTTCAGGCGGATGCAGTATAACTAAACATTATGTGCCGGAATTTTCAGGATATAGGTCGTACCTTTGCCGGATTCTACTTCAATATCAAACTTACCGTTCATCATTTGCCAGAAATGCGAACTGATGGCAAGCCCTAAGCGTACTGACTGCTCGCCGCCGCTGGCATGAGGATCAGAATGTGCCAGCGATTGCAGCAACCAAGTACGGCGTTCTGGTGGCATTCCACCGCTTTGATCTTTGACAGAAAAGCGAATCCACTCTTTACCGCCTTCAGTTTCACGCGCCACACTCATGTGCAGTTCACCATTTTCGGTTGCATCTGAGGCATTGTTGAGTAAGTTAAACAACACCTGATGCAGGCGGGTAATGTCCGTTTGCATAGTGCCAATGTCCGCCGGACAATTGACGGTTAAAGTGTTGCCATTTTGTCGGGCTAGGACATTCGCAATGCTTTCTACTTCTTCGACTAAATGGGTAATTTTGCAGGTTTCAGAATGCAGCTCAATACGCCCTGATTTAATTTTAGATAAATCCAAAATACCATCGCTAAGAGACAGCAGATATTTTGCCGAGATGTAAATTCTTTCTACATCGCCGGTTAATTCTGCATCCTGTAAATCCTCCGCTTCTTCTTGTAACAACTCGCTATAACCAATAATTGCGTTCAAAGGCGTGCGTAATTGATGACTCATATTGGCGAGGAATTTAGATTGCGCGATATTGGCTTGTTCAGCAGTTTCTGCCATTACATAGGCATGACGCATGGCATTATGGAAATAGGCTGCCAGCAAAATCGTGATTAATAAGCCTAACACCAATACTGCTGGTGCCTGCCAGCCGCTGCCCGTGGTGAAGTGATAACCGGGTGCGGGGGTGCAGACAATCGACAATTTGCGCCCCGCGATAAAAAACTCTCGGCTCACCTTAAAGTTTGCACCTTCAATGCCTTGCGCTAACTCTTCATCGCTTAATTGATCCAGAATCTCTTCATTGACCTGCCCCGGCAAAAAGTGCAGAAAACGCTCATCATCTTTGACTTCGGGCGACATATCAAACACTCGAATATCAATCGGACGCGGCTCTAGGGTTTGCATAGCGTTATCCAATACTTCACCAATGAGAAACGCTCCCATGACAAAACCAGCAAAAGCTTCACGACGCTGGGCGATGGTCTGAACCGGCATATTGCTTTTATACACTGGCAGGAATAGCACAGAACCGTGCTGGTTAGCCGTATCCGGCACTAGGGTAACGTGCGAAATCGCCATGGGCTGATTGTCATCGCGGGCGCTGTGCAGCATTTGTCGCCGCTCCTTGTCCGCAGACACGTCAAAGCCGACAGAAATCTCATTGCCATCAATGGGTTGCACATAATATAAGGGCAGATAACTGGCTCTTTGTGCGGCTGTCACAATCTTACCATCGGCATTTAATTCGGTAATCTGAAAATCGGGATACAAAGTCTGCGCATTCGCGGTAAACTCGGTCCGATTCTCGTGGCGCACATAGGGAATCCACTCCATCGCCTGAATTGAAGAGTCCTGTGTGATAAAGGGCATCACATACTCTTTAAAGACTTCAGGGTCAACATCCGTGCCAACCGCTTGGAAAAACGCGGTCATGGCATTAAACGTATCCATTTTATGCGCTAGTGCGCGCTGAATAGAAACCGCACGATCATTCGCGGCGTTATCAAAAGTGATACGAATACGTTGTTTTTCTGAAGAATCTACAAAAAAATACAAACTGATAGCGACCAAAAAACCGACGGTCAAACTCAAGATAATAGGTAAATAACGCTGCCCAAAGGATTCACTACTGGCTGAACCTATGGGCTTACTTGATGATGCCATACTTTCCACAATCCATCTCCCAGAAAAGTTTTAACGAAATAAAGTTTCTAAACTCTGTCTATAACTGTAAAAAAGGGTAACACTATGTCGCATTCGACTCCACCTTTTAAGACATAAAAATTATGTTGCCAAGCTGTCGTTGTTGAATACTCACTGACACATCATGTTACCCGATTAAAACAGATAGGGATCAAACAAAAAAATCCCACGACTCACTGCAACAAGCTCATGCACAAGGTACGCCAACTCATCAAAAACAGTGTCTGCCTATTCTAGCATATCTTGACAAGAGGCTATCCAACACAACGTCAGAAACAACAGCACGCCGAGGGTTCCTGTATGGAAATTTTATGAGGTGATTAGCCTAGCACTGAGAACGCCGAAAATTTTTTATATTTAATAAAATCAATGACTTACCGCCTTTTTCAGGGTTTTCAGCATAGCATATAACAGCACATGCTTAGGCTTACCCAAGATTTATCCCAAACAACTTCCGTATAAACGCGCCCGTATGCGATCCCTCTGTCGCTGCCACCTGCTCCGGCGTACCTTGCGCAATAATCCGCCCGCCGCCGCTGCCGCCTTCGGGACCGAGATCAATCACCCAATCGGCGGTTTTGATCACATCCAAATTATGCTCAATCACCACCACCGTGCTGCCTTCATCGCGCAAACGGTGCAGCACCAGCAACAACTGCGCAATGTCGTGGAAATGCAAACCGGTGGTCGGTTCGTCGAGAATATACAAGGTCTTGCCAGTGTTGCGTTTGGACAACTCCCGCGACAACTTGACCCGCTGTGCTTCGCCGCCCGATAGCGTCACCGCGTTTTGTCCTAGCGTGATATAACTCAAACCCACATCCATCAGCGTGTCCAACTTGCGTTTCAGCGGTGGAATCGCGCTAAAAAACCCCTGTGCCTCCTCTACCGTCATATTCAGCACCGCATCAATGCTTTTGCCTTTGTACTGAATATCCCGCGTTTCGCGGTTATAGCGTTGGCCGTGGCAAACATCGCACGGCACATACATATCCGGCAAAAAGTGCATTTCCACCTTAATCACGCCGTCGCCTTTACACGCTTCGCAACGCCCGCCCTTGACGTTAAAGCTAAAACGCCCAGGTGCGTAACCCCGCGAGCGCGCCTCCGGCACCGCAGCGAACAGATCGCGGATATGCGTAAACAAACCCGTATAAGTCGCCGGATTCGAGCGCGGCGTGCGCCCGATCGGCGACTGATCAATATCCACCACTTTATCAAAATGTTCTAAACCTTCAATGCGCTGGTAAGGCGCGACATCAAGGCGGGCGCGGTTCAGATGATTAGCGGCGAGCGGATACAGGGTATCGTTGATCAAAGTCGATTTACCCGACCCCGACACGCCGGTGACGCACACCAACAAACCGGCAGGAATTTCTAAGGTGACTTTTTGTAAGTTATTGCCAGACGCGCCGATTAAGCGCAAAACTTGAGTTTTATCCGGTTTAGCGCGCTGTTCGGGAATGTCGATGGTTTTTTTGCCCGACAAGTATTGCCCGGTGATAGAAGCCTCCACCTGCTGAATCTCGTCAGCAGTCCCCTGCGCAACGATTTGCCCACCGTGAATCCCCGCCCCCGGACCCATATCAACAACTTGATCGGCAGCACGAATCGCCTCCTCGTCATGCTCAACCACAATCACCGTATTGCCTAAATCGCGCAAATGTAGCAAAGTTTTCAATAACCTATCATTATCACGCTGATGCAGCCCAATCGACGGCTCATCCAAAATATACATTACCCCCACCAAGCCCGCGCCGATTTGCGAAGCCAGCCGAATGCGCTGCGCCTCGCCGCCGGACAAGGTTTCCGCGCTGCGATCTAAACTTAAATAATTCAACCCCACATTGACCAGAAATTGCAGCCTTTCAATGATTTCTTTGCAAATTTTTGCCGCAATCTCACCGCGCCAGCCCGCCAGCCGTAAATTTGCAAAAAACACCGCCGCCTCGCCGACCGGCAGCCCGGTCAAAGCGGGCAAATTGCGCTCGGCGACAAACACATGCCGCGCCGCCTGATTTAACCGCGCCCCGCCGCAAGCCCCGCACGGATGATGGCTTAAATACTTACTCAACTCCTCACGCACCGCCTCCGAATCCGTCTCCCGATAGCGCCGCTCCAGATTCGGCAACACCCCCTCAAACGGCTTGCGTTTGCGATACGAACCGCTGCCGTCGTTAAAATAAGTGAAATCAATCTCGGTCTTGCCGCTACCGTACAAAATCACCTGCTGCACTGTTTTCGGCAAATCCCGAAAAGAGACATATAAATCAAATTCATAGTGTGCCGCCAGCGTTTCCAACAAGTGAAAATACCAAGCGGTTTTACGATCCCAACCACGCACCGCGCCGTCTGCCAAACTCAACGATTCATCTGCCACCACCTTTTTCACATCAAAAAACGGCTTCACCCCCAAGCCATCGCAGTCCGGACACGCCCCCTGCGGACTATTAAACGAAAACAAACGCGGTTCAAGTTCAGACAACGCATAACCGCAAGTGGGGCAGGAAAAATTGGCGGAGAACAATAATTCGCCGGGCGTGCTAATCTCCCGATTAGCATTGCCGCCGCTTGCGGCGGCTGTGCCGTTCTGGAGAACGGCACTCCCAGAACGCATCGGCACCACCAACGCCAACCCCTCACCCAACCGCAACGCCGTCTCAAACGACTCCGCCAAACGCAACCTCAAATCCTCGCGCACCTTAAACCGATCCACTACCACCTCAATCGAATGCTTCTTACGCAACGCCAATGACGGCGGATCATCCAACATCACCACCTCACCGTTCACCCGCGCCCGCACAAACCCCTCCGCCCGCAGCCGCTCAAACACCTGCACATGCTCACCCTTACGCGCCTTAATCACCGGCGCGAGCAGCATCCACGCCGACTCCGGCGGTAAGCGCAACACCTCATCCAGCATCTGACTGACGGTTTGCGCATTCAACTCAATCCCATGCTCAGGACAACGCGGCGTACCGACACGCGCAAACAGCAGGCGCAAATAATCGTAAATTTCCGTCACCGTGCCGACTGTCGAGCGCGGATTATGCGACGTTGACTTCTGCTCAATCGAAATCGCCGGCGATAGCCCCTCAATATGCTCCACCTCCGGCTTCTCCATCACCGACAAAAACTGTCGCGCATACGCCGACAACGACTCCACATAACGCCGCTGCCCCTCCGCGTACAAGGTATCAAACGCCAGCGACGACTTGCCCGACCCTGACAAGCCCGTAATCACAATCAACTTGTCACGCGGCAGTTCCAGATCGATATTCTTCAAATTATGCGTGCGCACACCGCGCAGGGTGATTTTGTCCATAAAATCTAGGTTTTTCTCTTGAAAGTTGAAAACGCCGAAAAACGATACTGGTGTTATAGTTGGCTGCAATCACTCACTCACAACCACCCAATACAGGCGTAAAATACATGACATTAACAGGCTATATTAGCAGCCCGGTAGGGTGCGCGACATCTTTTCGTCGAAGCACGCGGTAGGGACTTGTCGAATCAAGCACCCTTGATTGTGCTATGCAGCAATTATTTGTATATCAGCTATTTACTTCATTTTTTAAGTCAGCTAACCTATCCCTATTGGATGTTATACCTTAACTTACAGGAGATGAGCAACGTATGAGCGAACCACAAAACGAATTTCAAAACCCGCAAGAAATTTTTGCAGCTTTTGCCAAGCAAGCAGAAGGCTTCATGCAGAGTTTTGCTGCCGAGCAAAATCAGGAAATGCTGAAGCAATTTAGCCAAGCGTGGAACAGTATTGCTGATGATGCGGCAAAAGAGCCGCAAAAATGGATGCACCTTGTGCAGGAATACCAACAGCAGCAAATGAATTTATGGATGAGTTTTTGGCAAAATCCAACTGCGGAACGTCAAGCGGTTGTCGCGCCCAGCAAAGGCGACCGTCGTTTTGTGGGCGATGCGTGGAATGAAAATCCGGTCTTCGATTATCTCAAACAATCCTATTTGCTGACTTCTGAGATGCTGATGAAAAGCGCGCAGGCGGCAAATTTGGATGAAGAAAATCAAAAACGCTTGAATTTTTATACACGCTATTTTGTGGATGCCATGTCGCCTAGCAATTTCGCCATGACAAATCCCGAAGTGATGCAGCAAGCCTTAGACACTAAAGGGCAAAGCTTATTGGATGGGTTGAAAAATCTGATCGCTGACATGGAAAAAGGGCGCATCAGCATGACGGATGAGTCCGCTTTCGTATTAGGCGAAAATCTCGCCACTACGCCTGGCGCGGTGGTGTTTGAAAACGATCTGATGCAGCTGATTCAATACGCACCTAGCACTGACAGCGTTGCAGAAAACCCGGTTGTGATCGTACCGCCCTGTATTAATAAGTATTACATTATGGATTTACAGCCGAAAAATTCACTGGTTAAATACATGGTTGATCAGGGGCATACCGTGTTTTTGATCTCTTGGATCAATCCCGACGTGGAATTGTCCGATACGACTTGGGATGATTATATTGAAAAAGGCGTGTTACAGGCTTTTGACATCGCTAAAACCATCAGTGGCGCGAAAAAGCTCAATCCAGTGGCGTGGTGCGTGGGCGGTACCCTGCTCGGCATGGGCTTGTCGGTGCTTCATGCGCGGCGTAAACAGGCAATGATCGGCTCGGCGACTTATTTAACCACCATGTTAGACTTTTCCGAGCCGGGCGATATTGGCGTATTTATTAACGAGGCGCAACTGGCGCACCGCGAAGCCCAACTGAAACACACCAAAGTCCTGTCTGGTAAAGATTTGGCTTTAGCTTTCAATATGTTGCGTTCAAACGATTTGATTTGGTCGTATGTGGTGAACAATTATCTGAAGGGGCAATCGCCCGCGCCTTTTGATATTTTGTACTGGAACAGCGATTCCACCAACCTGCCCGCGGCGATGTATAGCTACTATCTGCGCAATATGTACATTGAAAATAATGTCACCAAACCCGATGCGCTGGAAGTGTGCGGCACGCAAAATAATCTGACCAAAATTAAAACGCCCAGTTATTTTTTATCGACCATCGATGATCACATCGCGCCTTGGCAAACCACTTTCAAAAGCACCGAAATCATGGCGGGTCCGATTGAATTTGTATTAGGCGGCAGCGGTCACATCGCTGGCGTTATCAACCCGCCGTACAAAGAAAAACGCAATCATTGGGTAAGCGGTCAATTGGGCGAAGGCGCGCAAAAATGGCTGGAAAGTGCGCAGTCTAAACCCGGAAGCTGGTGGCCCCACTGGTCGGAATGGATCAAGCAATACGCGGGCGAACAGGTGCCAGCGCGTAGCGAGTTGGGTAATAAGGATTACCCGGTCATTGAAGCGGCACCGGGGCGTTATGTGAAACGTCGGATTGACAGCCAATAGTCATCACTAAAACCTGACAGGTTTTGCAAACATGTCAGGTCTATTTTTGATGGCATTGGTAAACCTGAACCGTTAAAAGAAAATCTGGCTGGTTTTTGGTCACAAGGTATGCCCAATCGAGGTCGAGAATGGGCGATTGGAATTGAGCATAAATTTTAGTAGGAATGATGCAGTTTATGAACGTAGAAACTAATTTTATTGAAGATAACGAAATATTCTTTACAAGGGAGACGCAGACACCATACGATACTAAATATCGAGAATTATATTTTCGGGATAAGAATATATGGCTTTTTCGTGGAAATTCATTGGATGAAAATTTGTTTGATAAAGCGTTTATTGATTTAATAGTGACATCCCCACCTTATAATCTTGGAATTGATTACAACTCAAATGACGACACACTCGAATATGAACATTATCTGGATTTTTCTCGTCAATGGCTGACAAATTGTTTTAATTGGACAAAAAATCAAGGTAGATTATTGCTAAATGTTCCATTAGATAAAAACAAAGGCGGAAATAAAAGTGTTGGTGCAGATTTAACCACCATTGCAAAAAAAATGGGTTGGAAATATCATGCTACTATTGTTTGGAACGAGGGTAATATTTCAAGGCGTACCGCTTGGGGTTCGTGGAAATCGGCTTCTGCTCCGTATGTTATTGCACCTGTAGAATTAATTGTAATATTTTATAAAGATACTTGGAAAAAAACATCGGGTACAAAAATATCCGATGTGTCGCGTGATGAATTTATGGAATGGACAAATGGACTTTGGACATTTAACGGAGAAAGCAAAAAAAGAATTGGTCATCCTGCACCGTTCCCGCGACAACTTCCATATCGTTGTATAAAATTATTTAGTTATGTTAATGATGTCGTTTTTGATCCATTCTGTGGCAGTGGCACTACTCTAATTGAAGCGCGTCTCAATAAAAGACGAGCTGTAGGCATAGAGTTAGATGAAGAATATTGCAAAATTGCTAAAAAACGCATTTTAAGTGAAATGACTTTGTTTGATTAATTTGATTAAATAGAGAGCATAATGAGTAATAAAAAAGTGACGCAAGCGGATTTAGTCATGGAATATTTTATGTCTCATCCAAACAGAGATATTCCACACAATGAAATTGTTCCTTGGTTATTGAGCGAGCATGAAAAACGAAGCGGGAAACCATTTGCAGACCCTGACCGGCAGATACGAATGTTAAGTCAAAAAGGCTTTCTTATAAAAAAAGCAAAAGGTATTTATTGCTACGACTCTGAGGCTGTTATCAGCCGAGAGTTGCAAGATTTTTCTGAAGAACAAAAAGAATTTATCAAACACCGAGATGGTTATAAGTGTGTTATATGTGGAAAAGGTGTGGCAGATGGCATAGAACTTCACGTAGATCACATAAAGCCCAAAGATTTAGGTGGACAAGCAAGCATTGAAAATGGACAAACTTTGTGTGCCAAACACAATTTCATGAAGAAAAATCTTAATCAAACTGAAACGGGAAAGAAAATGTTTATCAGGCTTTATGAGCTTGCCAAAGCTGAAAACAATGATGAACTACAAAAGTTTTGTGTAGATGTATTGAGTATGTACGAGAAGCACGATATTAATGGGCATATTGTGTGGAAACGGTAAGTTATCAACACCTCACGGCACGTATAAGTGTAATAATTGTTCCCACGACAGCCAAAAACTCATGTATGCAGTTTGGTTGGGTTGGCTATAGCACTTAGTCCCCCCTTAAACTCCCTTAAATTTCCTTTTAAAGAAAACCTATGGAACTTCTTAATTTCTTCAAAAAAGAATCCAATATTCCTCTACGTCGATTGGTATTTTTCGCGGCACTGGCAGGGATTTCTAACGGCATATTACTCGCTATTTTGAATATGGCAGCTCAAAATGTCGCCCATCAAATGATAGAACTGCATTTATTCGTGCTGTATTTTTTAGCTTTTTTAGTCTATGCCTATTCGCAACGCTATCTGATGCTAAAAATGACTTTAAATATTGAAAACATGGTATGCAGTGTGCGCTTACGGATTGCCAAAAAAATTCAACAGGTAGAACTGCGTTATGTAGAACACAAAGGGCGCGAAGATTTATATTCAACCTTGCAACAACAAAGCAACTTTATTGCTCAGATTGCTTTACAACTGAGTATTGCTATCGGCTCAGTATTTTTAATGAGCGTTACGTTAATTTATCTAGGTTTTATTTCTTTATCTAGTTTGCTCATGGTCTTAGCCATGATGGGCTTGTTATTACCCTTGCATATTCGTAATAATTATCGTGCACATCAAAGACTCACTGCTGCGGGGCAACAACAAGGGGCTATGTTTAACAACATTAACCACATCTTAGAAGGCTTCAAAGAATTAAAATTTAATCAAAAGAAAACTGAGGATATTTTTCAGCATTTAGAGGTTACTGCGCAGCTTGCACTTGATTCTCGTTTAGAAGCCTCGCAACTGGAAATTACTGTCATTACTTTTATCCGTCTGGCTTTTCTCGTATTACTGGCAATGCTGGTATTTGTTGTTCCTGCCTTTACCCCCACTTATGCAGAGCAAATCTTTACCATCATTGCGACCATGTTGTTTATTTTAGCTCCGTTAAATCTTACTCTGTCTTCTGTCCCTATTATCAATCGGGCAAATGCTTCGGTGACGCAGCTTTATCGCTTAGAAACTGAACTGGATTTGGCTAAAGAATACAGTAGCAATAAACAGCTTACTTATTTTGATAATTTTCAAGAGATTCAACTACAAGATATTGAATTTGAATATCGCAATGCGGAAAATGAATTATTATTTTCCATCAGTAAAATTAATTTTAATATGAAGCAAGGTGAAATTTTATTTATTGTTGGCGGTAATGGTAGCGGTAAATCGACTTTGCTAAAAGTACTATCCGGTTTATATTCAGCCAGTGCCGGAGAGTTATTTGTCAATCAGCATAGAATTGATAAAAATAATATACAAGCCTATCGAGAATTATTTGCTACTGTGATGACTGATTTTCATTTGTTTAATCGCTTATATGGTATTAGCAATATAGACGAACAAGAAGTGCAAAAGCTGTTAGAAGAAATGGAGTTGCAGCATAAAACCAAGTTTGTCAATGGACGTTTTACCAATATTGATTTATCGACCGGACAAAGAAAACGGCTGGCTTTTATTGTCGCGTATTTAGAAGATAAACCTATTTATATGTTTGATGAATTTGCGGCAGATCAAGACCCACATTTTCGCCAATATTTCTATGAAGTGATTGTGCAACGCTTAAAGCAACAAGGTAAATCTGTGATTGCGGTGACGCATGATGAAAAATATTTCAACTGTGCGGATCGTGTAGTAAAAATGGATTACGGACAACTTATGCCTTATGATGCGTAAAGTTCCGTTGCAAGGGTGTAACCATTCCCCCGCCAATCATGGCATAATGCCCTCCATGAAACTCAACGCCCACAGCCTTGCCCATAGCCTTCAACCTAGTGTTTTAAGGAGAACAGATTATGAGTTATTTTCTCGGTGAACGTGTCTATCAACAGCGCATGACGCGCCGTGATTTTATCTGGCTAGTTGGCGTGACCAGCGTCGGCGCGGTCAGCGGCTGCGCAGTCAATCCGGTCTCCGGCGAGCGACAGCTTATGCTGCTATCCGAAAGCCAAGAAATTCAAATTGACCAAGAACAATCGCCGCATCAGTTTTCCAGCGATTACGGCGCGGTACAAGATGCCACGCTCAACAACTATGTACAGCAAGTAGGCAAACGCCTCGCCGCCACCTCGCACCGTCCCGACATGCCGTACAATTTCCGCGCAGTCAACGCCACTTACGTCAATGCCTACGCCTTCCCCGGCGGCAGCATCGCAGCCACACGCGGGATTTTATTGGAACTCGGCAACGAGGCAGAACTGGCGGGTTTAATGGGACACGAAATTGCGCACGTCAATGCGCGACACTCAGCGCAGCGCATGACCAGCGGCATGTTAGCCAATGCTGTCGTCACTGGCGTAGGCGCGGCGGTGCAAATGAGCGATTACGCCGAATATGGCGCGTTAATACAAGGCTTAGGCGGCATTGCCAGCGGTGCCTTGCTGGCGCATTACAGCCGCGACAACGAGCGCGAAGCCGACAGCTTGGGAATGCAGTACATGAGCAAAGCTGGCTTAAATCCGCAAGGCATGGCTGGCTTAATGAAAGTTCTAGTAGAAAAATCTCAACATCAACCCAGCGCGTTAGAAATGATGTTTTCCACCCATCCGATGAGCCAAGAACGCTACGACAGTGCCAAACAAGCCGCCGCACAAAATCCCGCCGCGAAAAATCTACCGCAAAACCGTGAACGCTACATGGACAGCACCGCCGCCCTGCGGCGCATCAAAGGCGCGATTACCGCCATGCAGAACGGCGAACAGGCGATGGGACAAGAAAATTATTCTGCTGCCGAACAACAATTTAGCAATGCTTTGCGCATCGCGCCCAATGATTACGCCGGTTTAGTGCTGATGTCCAAATGCCAAATTGCCTTAGAGCGTCCCACCCAAGCACAACAGTACGCAGAAAAAGCCAAGCGCATTTATCCCGCTGAAGCGCAAGCGCATCACGTTAGCGGTATTAGCCAACTCGCCATGAAACGCCCGGATCGGGCTTATCAAAATTTTGCCAACTATGAGCGTTTGCTGCCCGGTAATCCTAACACCCTTTTTCTGAAAGGCTTAAGTCTGGAAAATATGCAGAACAAACAAGGCGCGGCGCGGGAATATTCGCGTTATTTGCAAGCCGTGCAACAAGGCGGACAGGCAAAACACGCTCATCAACGCTTGCAGGCATGGGGGTTGACGAGATAGGTTCGCTCCAGCGGGTACGGGTTACAAACCTTGACCCGTATATGTTTTGTTCCCGACAACTTTGGTTAAACTGACCGGGATCACTTGAGTTGCGCGAATCATCTTGGGAATAATCTTTTCAAACAGCCCGTCACGATGAAGCAATGACTTACGATGAATTTTCGTC
Source organism: uncultured Thiomargarita sp. (assembly GCA_964582525.1). GTDB lineage: Bacteria > Pseudomonadota > Gammaproteobacteria > Beggiatoales > Beggiatoaceae > BB31. The sequence continues at coordinate 17,087 of CAZOSP010000002.1, forward strand.
ACCCCAGTAAGTATCTGTGTTGGGTTGAGGGAGTATTTTTTAAATTTGATTCATCGTGCTTCAGATAAATAATTTGCAAAAACCTGACAGGTCTCAAGACCTGTCAGGTTTGCTTCAGGAATTTAATGATCTGAAAAGCTATAGATTAAGAATTATAAAAACTTATAAGCAATCGATAAACTCTAACGAAAGACTATACAGCCAAGTAAGTTTTAACTAGGATAGCGTTCACTTGAATATGAATATTGCCACAAAAGGGAGAAATTAAATGTACTCATTATGCCGATTTAGTCTTACTGCTTTATTGTTGGCGTTGCTATTTTTCGCGCTCAACGCTCAAGCTGAACTTAAACCTTTACTTGTACCAAATTTGGATGTAGTCAGCAATAAATTTATTGGTAAAAGTGTGATTGCTGATTCAATTGATAATCAATCACTTAATCAGCAATTTCGAGATCGAACTTATTATTATGATTTGGCACTGGATTCTACAGGTAAAGCGTATGTGTTGTACGCTAATCCTAAACCCGTTGCGCCGAATTCTTCCCTTCCTATCGATTTTGAAACTGAGCGTACAGATATTATTTTAGCTACGGAAACCACTTCTGGTTGGGACAAAATCACACTTAGTACGGATGGCGTATATCAGCCAGCAGGCTTGCAGATCGAAGCGGACAGTAATGATGTGCTGCACATTATTTATATCCGTAAAACTGCTAAATTAATGGGCGGCGTACCAGCGCTAGTCGATTATTTGATGTATCGCAAGCTGCAAGATGGCTTATTATCAGAAGAAATAGAGGTCGGTAACCTAGAGACTAACCCAGCTAACTTTGCCGGACTTGGCGGCTGGCGTACACGTATGGCAATTGCGCCTGATAATTCTGTATATATGTTGCGTGAAGGGGGAGTAGAAGGTTTGCTGCAACCTCTATTGAATTTGTTAAGCCCAGATGGTGAAGGTAATTGGACTATGCAGCCTATCTCTGGTTTACCTACAGCAAACTGGTATCGTTTGGCAAAATTTTTAATTGATAAGGCGGGACAACCGCATATCATTTATGCTGATTACGCTTACAATAATGCTGGGCAGGTTTATACGTCAGGCGGTTTTGCCGGACTGGAACATTTTGGTTTTCATAATCTTTGGTACGCCACCGCGGCTACCTTAACCGGGCAAGGTTGGAATGCCACACAATTAGATGAAGACCCTGCTAGCTCTCTGCCTACTTTGTACAATTTTCAATTTTGGCCAGATTTAGCTTTGGATGAAAACAATCATCCTTCTGTTGCTAACTGGCTATGGAAAGCAGGCACAGTGCTGCCGGGCTATGGTGCTTCTACCGTATTTTTTCAACGTGACGGTGCCGGAAACTGGACAACTAACCGCGCTACCCGTACTTTTGATAACGCCGGTTTAAGTTATATCCCTAATGGCTCGTTAGCAGGCATGGGTCCTGGATTAGTGAAAAATAGTGATGGTTGGCATGGTGTGTGGGATAGTTCACATCCACGCCCATTTGAACATTCTTTTGGACGAGGTGGCATTTTGTATCGCTACAGTCCCGATGGAAAAGACTGGTCCTATTATCAACCATTGGCAGAGTTTTCTGCAGAAGGTTATTGCCTTACAGAAATTGATTCGCAACATCGCCTAAATGTTTTAGTGCTTGGTGATCATACAGATACACAATTATATTTACTGCGCTATCAATTACCCGATAGCAATTTAATGGAGGTATTCTCAGATCGTCGTTATTACTACAATGGCGAACCGGTTACTTTACATGCGCGGATTCAAAGCGGGGCGGTGGGTGATTTTTATGTGGCAACGATTAGTGATGCCCGACCAGAAATTAATCAGCCTTCTGAAATATGGCAGTTGACCTCCACTTTAGCCTGGCAAAAAATCACTGATTTAAGCCAACTCAAGCCTTTGTTAAGTTTACCAGTAGGTGCGGGTCTGAACTTTAATGCTGCAATCAGCACCATCGCCGCCAAACAAGTTCCGTTTGATAAACCTGATACAGATTATACTTTGTATTCACTGGTCACCCGCCCAAACACTGATATTACTGCTGGTGAATGGATTACCCCTCTGTACGCAAAATCCATTACTGTCAATAAGAGTTTACCGCAATGATTTTAAATCACTTAAAAAAGCTCATACCATTACCACTAAAACGCGCTATTGCTGAACCTTTACGGCGTGTTTTATGCCCACCATTGCCGCCGCCAATAGTAAACGAAACGCTGCAAGTAGCGGCAGCCGGTAAACCCGGTACAGTAAATCTATGGTGGGATGAACTAGAAAAAATTACTAACAAGAGCATTTTTCCAGAACTAACTCAGACAGCCAAACAGGCTTGCGCAGACATCCGTGAAGCTTATCGTCCCGTATTAAAACGCTACGGGGTAAATGCTGATGATTTTTTCTGGGGTAGCATTAAAAATGAAGAAGCTGAAGCACTGTACCAACTGGTGCTAGAGCGTAAACCTCAAGTGACCTATCAAATCGGCACATTTGTTGGTTACTCGGCTTTGGTGATTGCACATGCGTTACGTGCCAACGGTAACGGCATACTGGTTGCCGTTGATCCAGAAATTCCGCATCGTACTTTTATTAATCCGGTCAACATCGCACGCGAAGCCGCTAAAGTACAAAGTTTAGATGCTTATATTCGCTTTGAGCACGGTTGGCATTCAGGTGCCTTAGGTGATTATCTAGGGCTAGGCTTAAAGCGTCAAATCCCCATTGTCGGTTTGTCTGTGATGGAAAGCATTAAAGAAAAAGGCATCGATTTAGCGTTTATTGACGGTGATCATTCGACTGCCTGCACCTTAACGGATTTTTTGTTGCTCAAAGATTATCTCAACGTCAACGGCGTTGCGGTATTCCACGATGTACTGTCTTGGCCTACCGTAGCCCAAGCCATTTTCTTGATTTGGCATGATATTCATTACTTTGTGCGCGGCACAGCAGCGTATTTCGCGCTAGATGTACGGCGTGGGCAAGATGGGCTGGCAATTTTAGAGCGCATTGCCGATGAAAATTTTCCCACTTTACGCTTGAAACTCGAAAATATGCAAGGACAGCCAATTGCTGATGCAAAGGTTGAAATACCTTGTGTTAAGTTATTTGCAACCAGTGATGCAGATGGTGCTATTTATGCCCTTGCAGAAATTCCTGCGGGCGTTGATATAAAAATATCTCATCCTGACTACGCGGTTTATCAAGGGCAGTTAGCACAAGGCACGCGGGGCGATTTTGTGGATGTTACCGTAAAACTAGCTGTTTAAATACTGAGTAAAACCTGAGCCGATATTTAGTTGACAGTGAGCTAAACACCATGCTTGTGCACTCTATATGTTTGTCCTTAAGACCTGTCTAACAGCCATATTCTTAAAAACAAAAAACGCCAATTCTATGTCTAAGTTCCCTCATCCTCACGACGACTGGCCTTTACTTGCGCGGATGCGCCTAGCCGCAGAAAACACCTTGCAACGCGGTGCAGCATACGGGATTCCTAGCTTGCCTCGACAGCGCGGCGATTTGCCCAAACTTCACATTGACGCGGCTCATTTCACTACCCAACAACTGCAAGCTGCCTTAAATTCGTTGCCGCCTGAAGGTGGACAGATTTATTTACCAGCAGGACGCTTAATTTTTACTGAACCTTTGCGCTTGCCTAATCATGTGCATTTAATCGGCAGCTTCGCTACAGAATTAATTTTTCGCAGTGCCGACTTTGGCTTAGTCATCCAGGGACATAAAAATGCACTGGCACAAGGCATCCACTTGGAAAATCTACATATTCGTCACGAAGGCGAACAGCGTTTTTCTGCCGCCGTCTTCATTACCGAAGCCTTTGATCTCTATCTGAAAAATGTGCATATCCACGCGCCATTTGCTGTAGGTTTTTTACTCTCTGATCAGGTTTATCGAGTGCGCATGACGCAATGTTCAGTGTATCACGCTGGGTTGGTGGGATTTATGCTAATACGCGATGTTGCCGATTGCGTGTTGCAAGAATGTGTGGCGGAACACTGTATGCAGGGCGGGATTTTTTTCACTGATCTTAAATTGCCACCTGGCATGTCGCCGTTGGATTTTGACGGGCAGATTTACCACACCATTAAAGTCATTGGCAATTTTGCACCCTTTGCACCCAACGATCCTACCCCACAACGTAATAGTTTACTCAATTGCACCTTTGCGCGTAATCGTAAAATGGGCATCACCACTGATGGCACTGGCAATTTACGCATAATTAACTGCATTATTGCCGAAAATGACTGTGAAGGCATTACGCTCGATAATGGCACTTGGAATTGCGAAGTGTTAAATAGCCATATTTACGGCAATGGCTGGCGGGGCTTGCAACATGAGCAAGAATTAACGGAAGACTTCGTAGAAAAAATGGGCTTAATGCCTGATGGTGGCTCGAAAGCCAAATTACCCGGCGTGAGCTTGGACAATGCCGCTTACTGTCGCATTGAAAACAATTTAATCGAAAAAAACTGGGGGGACGGCGTTAAATTCGTGCGTGCAGGCTATGCTTGCACTATCGCCAACAACCTGATCAGTCACAACAACCGAGGCAGTAATGATGAATTTCATTTCTTCGGTATCCTCATTGGTGTCGCTGAACGTCAACATCCTGAGCAAAGCGACTTTCCTAGTTGCCATAATCGCATTACTAACAATGACATCATTGGTTCGCACTATGCAGGCGTTCACTTGCTACCCAACACGACTGGCAATATATTGCGCGACAACCGCATTCAAGACGCGATTTGTATGCCAATAGAAGATCATGCCGGCAAAGGTAATCAAATTGAACCACAGGGAGCAAACCTGTATTGAACAGCGCACCATCAAATTCGCTCATTTTTAGTTGGCAAACAAGCAAAGATTGGGCTTTTTGGCTATTGCCTTGGCTCATTATCCTGTTGGGTATTGCGCTACGCTTGCAACAATACAGCCTAGATCGTTCACTATGGCTGGATGAGTTGTTTTTTGCCACCAATTTTTTAGAACGCGATTTTTTTCAATTATTTCAATTACCGCTAGATTACAGCAGCAGCCATGTTGCGCCGCCAGGTTTTATGCTGCTCAGCTTTATTATGGTCAAACTATTTGGTCTAAGTGAAGCTGTACTGCGTTTTCTACCGTTAGCCTGTGGCATTGGTGCTTTATTCTTATTTAAGTGGCTAGGAGATAAAATTTTATCCTCGACAGCACGTCCTATTGCCTTATTTTTATTCGCTGTCTCTGATGCCTTAATTTATTACAGTGCCGAATTCAAACAATATTCCTGTGATGTATTAATTACGCTTGCCTTACTCTTATGGTTTGTCCATTTACAACAACAACCATTAACGCAACGCGCACTTGGGTGGCTTGCTGTGATAGGAAGCGTACTAATATGGTTTTCCCATCCAGCGGCTTTTATACTGGCTTCATTTGGTTTGTATATTGGTTTACGCAGCCTTTGGCAACATGATTGGCACAAGATTCCTACACTATTAGGCGTAGCCAGTCTATGGGCATTGAGTTTTTGGCTAATGTATTACACCGTAGGCGGTAATGTAAAAGATTCAGAAATTGGTCGTTGGTTAGTCACTTTTTGGCATTTACAGCAAGCCTTTATGCCAACATTAAACCATGAAGCATTAAATTGGTTAACGCAACGCCTTTGGTCTGTTCTTGACTATCCAGCCGGTCTTACCCATGTCGTCGTTGTTGTTTGGTTTATGAGTATGGGGTTTGTGTTCTTTTTATTTAAAAAACAAACTCATATTATTCTATGGCTAGTATTACCCATTGCATTCGCAATAATAGCCTCTTATTTTGAAAAATTTCCATTTGCAGATCGTTTGATTTTATTTATTTTGCCAAGTATCTACCTTTTATTAGCCGAAGGTATTGCACACTTACGTTTCACCTCACCCGTTTTAGAGAAAAGCGCGTGGCTAATTATTCTGAATAGTATTTTAATACTAAGTATTGTGGCTTATATTACCAACTTTCCTATTTACAAAAAGCAGTATCGCCAAGAAATCAAACCCATACTGAGTTATATTGAACAACATAAACAACCGCAAGATAGTTTTTATATCTATCACTGGGCAGAACCCGCATTACGATTTTATGGAAAAGAATATGATTTTAATCATAAAGAATGCGTATTGATCAATGAAGTTCCTAAGCAAGAATATACACGAGAAATCGACTTTTATCGCCAGCAAAAAAATCTGCCCGTAACACCGTTTCAACAGCAAAAATGTATTTTAGGGGTTGCCAGCGAATTTGATTTATCCTTGATTGATCTTGAAAAAATACGCGATTCAGGACGTTATTGGTTTGTTTTCTCTCATATTATGCCAAGCGACTATCATCGCTTCATAGCGTATTTAGATCAACACGCCCAACGCCTAGATGCCGTGCTTCAGCCCGGTTCAGCCGCATTTTTATATCAATTCTAAGCCAGTGCTGGTGTTATACCTCCCGCGGTCAGCTTTTCCAATTTTGGAGTGCAGCCGTAGCTTGGCAGGTCAAGTTCGCAGCCCCAAAAAAACCGCGTAACCCAGGCAAACAACCTGGTGACCAAGGTTTCGGGCATACCCAAATATTGCCGATAACAAGCATTGAACATCACCAAGCTTGCCAGCAACCTGGTGCGTCTCCCTGGCGCTATTTGGAGCAGGTGATTCGAGAAAGACGTGCGGGTAGAAATACACCGCCGCTGCTGCCCGCTCCTATTTTGGGGGGGCTGAACGGTTACGCGATGCCCTGCATCGCTTCACCGCAGAAGCGTTACAAATCTAAGCGCAGATTCGACGGTATTGTTAATAAGCTTGTCGCTTGTCACTTAGCTTCCAATTATCTAGCAGTGCTTGGCACTCGTGGCGTAAAAAATCGGCGTGAATAGCTATATCCGCCGCACCGAGTTGGTTCATTTGCTGATTACTAATGGGTAATTCATTAAAGCCAAGTTTCTGCACGTCCTCAATGCTTGTCCCATAAACAATGCGCTTAATGCCCGCCCAATGAATGGCGGAGAAACACATGGGGCAAGGTTCGGTGGTGGAGTAAATGATACAGTCGGATAAATCGTGTTGTCGCAGCAAGCGGCTGGCTGCGCGGATGGCGTTGACTTCAGCGTGACATGTCGCATCTGCATCGCGCAACACGGTGTTGTGAGCCACCACCAAAATCTCTCCGTACCTGACAATACAGGCACCAAACGGACCGCCGTCCCCGCTTTTTGAGTTTTCATCGGCACTGCGGATGGCTTGCCGCATGGTTTCTTCGCAAGGCAAAAACGTCTGCTTGTTATTCATACATGATTCCCGAAATGATAGGTTTCAGCCGCATTATGGCGCGTACAAATATCAAACATGAGATCGCGCTTGTGGCGATCTTATAAGCCTTGCTTGTCTATCGCAACTGCATGGTGAGTAAAGGCTTGCAGGGCTTTACGCATTTTTGTCACCACTGCTGCGCCGCATTCGCCTAATTGATACTGCGTTGCCAGATGCTGTGGGTCTTGATACGCCAAACGGACCGCGCCATCGGCTTCTTCCCAGACCTGAACTTTAAGCGGCAATTCTATGCCAAGACGCGGATTACACTGCATCAGTGCGGTGCCGATTTTAGGGCTACCAAAAATCAACAGCGCATTAGGAGGCAGTTCTAAACCCGCTTGTTCCGCGCCTGCCGCGTGATCAATCAGCCCGAACACTTGAAGCTGTTTACTTTCCACAATCGTTTGTAAACGCTGCATAGTGACGCTAACAGAATGCGCACTGTTTAGCGTAATCAGACCTTCAGGTGCAGTTTCTGCCAGCACGGGGAACACCATGTTCACGTACAATAGTCCTATAAGTGTATAAATTCGCATTTTATTTCTCCTTTTTACGCGCTGCGATAGCGTCTATGTAACCAATAATCCACGCTCACAAAGCGTCCGCCGCCGATAAAAAACAAAGCCAGCAGCATCATAAAATAGGTCGCCGCCCATTCGATGCCGTTGTTCAGCACCACCAAATTGCCTTGTTCGGTCAACCAGTTATAGTTGCCGTGTTCGCGCAAAATCTCTTTTGCCATGCCCAGCCGCTCCGCCGCACCGCTCGCGCTTTCCAGTTGCAAAACGCCCAAATGCTCGGAAGCAAACGGTGCTTTGGCACTGGCGATTGCCTGCCAGCCATGTTGCCCATGCACAGTCAACATGGCGACAATCATGGTTGCCATTAACGGCAGGCTAATCCAGCGTACTGCAAAGCCAAAGACTAAAAATACCGCGCCTACCACTTCAGCACTGGTGGCGAGAAACGCCATCAGCAGCGGCGCGGGCAAACCCAGTCCCCAATCGGGATTGCCGAACCACTCGACAATATTAGAAAATCCGCTGACTTTTTCCATGCCCGCCACCCAGAATACTGGGGCGAGATACAGCCGCAACGCCAGCGGTGCCAGCCAATCGACATGCCGCGTGGCATCCAGCAGGTCTTGCAGGCGGTTGGCTAGGTTAATGAAAAAATTAGTCTTTTTCATGGTTAATCTCCAAGCTTAATAGGCAAGGCTTTATGCCTATTGCGTCTCTGTTTTCGCGCCCGGTAGTGCGCAACTCAAGGCTTGATTTTGAAAGCCCAATTTTGACCAGATAATCACGCCTGGGCAAATGCCACTGATAGCGGCGAAAATCAGCATCGCGGGCGGTAGGTATAGAACCCAATGGATATTGTTAAAGCCACTCAACCAGATGCCGAGCAGTGTTAGCGCGGCGATGGTCAGCAGGGTCATGCGTATGGCGGTCATAGTAAAACTCCTTATGGATAATGAGGTTAGGTTACGGCTTGGGGTTGCTTAAAATGCGCGATTAAACGGGTTTCACCGCGCTCGTCGGAAGTGTCAAAATCGATGTCTCCGCCTAAAGTGCGTACTGCCAGCCAAGCACTGTAAGTCCCTAAACCGGTGCCACCGGGTTTGTCGGCAGTGCTGTATTTATCAAAAAAAACGCGGCGTATCGCAGCGGGGATGACAGCGTTATTGGTTAGCACGATACTGAACGCTTGCTGCGTGCCGCAGATGTCAATATGCAGGCGTAAATTGTCGGGTGCGGCTTCATAGGCATTTTTGATTAAATTCATATATGCCATTTTGAACAAGCGGTATTCGCCGGTCACCATAAAGCTGTGCGTGGCTTGCTGAAGATCAACAGTGTGTCCGTTGAGTTGTAGGCTTAATTCAAGCTGCGGTTTGTCATTAAGGTGCAGGGTTCTGGTGACTTCTTTGAATACCCGCAGCAAATCCAGTGCGTCTAATTGAAGCTGATAAGTACCTTGTTCCATTTTGTACAAATCGAGAGAATGCACAATCAGCGCGTCCATATCTTGCCCGGCTTGGCGAATAATCTCAGCATCTTTCACGAAAGCAGCGGGTAAAGACGGTTGCGTGGATGTTAATAAATAGTCAGCCAGATTAATGATGTGATTCAAGGGGGTTTTTAAGTCATGGAGCATCATGCGCTCAATATCTCGTTTCGATTTGTCTAATCGCACGCGCTCGGAAACATCAATAATGGTTATAAAAAAATCTGTTGTGTTGGGAAAAATAGTGGCTTTAAATAGATAATGATAATGGGCGTAGGTGATTTCTTGCGTTCTCGGCATTGCCGATGCGGTGAACTCAAAATCAGCCGGAAATAAACGCCGCAAAGCATCAACATTGCCGGCAAAATCAAAGTCTTCTAACCAACGCCAGGCGACCGGATTAAGATAGACGATCTCGCCATGCTGATTGATTTGCAAGACGATGTTCGGATTGGTTTCGGGGAATTTGCTGAAAAAGTTTAACTGCGCGGCATAAACATAACGGGTCAAACGGGCTTCCAATAAATAGCGAAATTGTTTGAGTAATAAGGATTGCGTCTCGTCTAGCGGACGTGCTTGGGTATTCAGTACCAGTAATGCAGCAAAACAGCTTGCATCCGCATTTCGCAAAGGCTCGCCCAGACAGGCAACCATGCCTTGTTGAACATCAGCGTTTTCTGACCAGGCGGGATCGCGCCGTGCGTCCGCAATTGATAAAGCGTTCTGGCTGCTCAAGATGCTCGCGCCATAACTATCTCGCGCTTGTGCTTGACCGCTTGCATAGGCTGGCGGCGCGTTGTGACTGGCAAATAAGACCTGCGCACCTTCTGCATCTTGGCGCACCACTAATGCAAAGCCTTTCATCAGCCCGGCTAGACTGTCTAGCGTCTCCTGCCATGCGGCTTTTTCTGTTGCGGGGATAGGGGCATGTAGGTGTTCCCACGCGGGAGACTGGGAACGAGAAAAAAACAGGGTTGCCGTATTGATGGGTTGATGAGTATCAAAACTCATTGCTTAAGCCTCCTGAGAAAAGAGATGCTATTACCTTCTGGCAGCGGGGGTGCAGGTTTGCAACCTGCCTGCCGATGGGAGAGCTAATCGTAAGACTTAGCTCAAACGGCGTAAGCCGTTTCGCGCCGCCGTTGGCGGCGATGCTAATCAGGAGATTAGCATTCCCACGCAGCGGCGTAAGCCGTTTCGCGCCGCCGTTGGCGGCGATGCTAATCAGGAGATTAGCATTCCCACGCAGCGGGTGCAGGTTACAAACCTTGACCCGCGAGATTTAAGGCTGAAAGTCTATAACTATTTAGTGCCGCCGCATTTGCCTTCGCCGCATTTGCCTTCCGTACCTTTTTCGCCGTCAGCCGGTTTTGCCCCGCCACACTTGCCTTCCATGCCTTTTT
>CAZOSP010000002.1:27967-39583 GCA_964582525.1 uncultured Thiomargarita sp.
GTTTTGCCCCGCCACACTTGCCTTCCATGCCTTTTTCGCCGTCAGCCGGTTTTGCGCCGCCGCATTTGCCTTCGCCACATTTGCCTTCCATGTCTTTTTTGACATCAGCCGGTTTTGCGCCGCCGCATTTGCCTTCGCCACATTTGCCTTCCATGTCTTTTTTGACATCAGCCGGTTTTGCGCCGCCGCATTTGCCTTCGCCACATTTGCCCTCAGCGTCTTTTTCTACCGCTGCGACCATATAACCTCCTGCTAATTCAGTCAGTTGAAATGGATTAGCTTGCGCAGATAAGTGCGCACCGCCTAAAGCAACACCAACAGACAGAGCCAGCAATTGAGATTGTTTAGTTTTTTGCATTGGAATACTCCTAGTAAGATATAAAAAAGTGTGGATACCTCTAACATCTAGCGGCTTAAGTCATCCGCCTTGAGTGTTAGAATAGGGCTTTATTCGCATTAAAAATAGGTTTAAGGAGTTGGCATTTATGTCTGATAGTCCAATGGACGAAGTATTATCCGCAGTGTTGCGAGCGTATCGCCTCAGCGCACGGGTGTTTGCGCACAAACGGCTGTGCGATGACTGGGAAATCACCATGCCGGTGAGTACGCGAGCGACCTTTCACTTAATCGGCGCGGGGGCTTGCATTTTAGAACTCTACGACGGCACGCCGCCGCAACAGCTTAGCAGCGGCGATTTGATTTTATTTCCGCGTGATGCCAAACATGCCTTGCGCAGCCGCAAGCAAACGCAAAGCGCGGCAGCTTGTGACGGCGAGACAGTGATTTTGTGCGGCTATTTGGAATTTGACCAAGGGCAGCGCAACTTGTTGTTAGAAAGCCTGCCCGACTTGCTGCGCTTAAGTTGCGCGGACAGCAAAGCGGCAACGCCGTTACAGGCAGTGATGGAATTGATGTTGATGGAAGCGCGAAATACAGAAATTGGCCGGCAGGCAATGCTGGATCGGCTCTCGGAAGCCTTGTTAGTGCTGGCACTGCGCGACTATCTGGTGACAGCGGACACGGTGCGCGGTTTTTTTGCCGCTCTACATGATCCGCGTTTACGCAAGATTTTGAATGAAATGCACTTGTCGCCACAAAAATCGTGGAAAATCGAAGATTTTTGTCAATTAGCCGGCATGTCGCGCAGTAGTTTAATGCAGCGTTTTAGTGAGTTATTGGGCGAGTCGCCGCTAAATTATTTGACCGGTGTCAGGATGCGCTCTGCCGCGCTGCTGCTGGAATCGGAAAATCTTTCTGTCGCCACCGTCGCCGAACACGTCGGCTATAGTGACGAGGCTGCGTTTCGCAAGGCTTTTAAGCGTGTTGTCGGGATTGGTCCCGGAGCGGTGCGGCGGCGTTAAAAGGCTCAAGCCCGGTCGTCTGGGAGCAGCCCTGTAGCATCCCGCGTGCGCGACGAAAAGATGTCGCGCACCCTACAGGGCTTAAAAATATCCCTTGAGAGCAATTTCAAGCTGGGCGCAGCACAATAATAAAGGTCGCGCCCTGCCCCAGCTCGCTTTCGCAGCGGATTTCTGCCTGCATAGCATCCACTAGACGTTTAACGATAAACAGCCCCAGTCCAGAAGAATGTTCGCCGCCGGTAGGACGCGCAGACAGGCGGGTAAACTTTTGAAACATCTGCTGTTTATCGGCGGCATTAAAGCCCTGCCCTTGGTCTTGCACGGAAATTTCTACATACTCCCCGACTTTCTCACTGCGCAGCGTGACTTGTTTGTTTGAGGGCGAGTATTTGATGGCGTTGGAAACGAGATTGTCCAATGCCTGATACAGTGCGGATTGCGCACCCAGCACGCTATTGTTGATGGATTGCTGCACGACAAAATCAATCTGCTTGGCGTGAGCGCGTTTTTCGTAGTGCTGTCGCAGATTTTCAAACAGCGGCGTTAATGCGAGGGGTTCCAATTTTAGGTTTTGTTGCCCCGCTTCAATGCTGTTGACATCTAATAAATTGACGACTAATTCATACATGTGATGACTGACTTGGCGAATGTGCTGGGCATTTTCGCGCACTTCTGCTGCTGTGATCGGTCCTTGCGCGCTGATGTCGATAAGTTCTTCGGCGTAGCCTTTCACGGCGGACAGCGGATTTTTCAAATCATGTGCCGCCATGTGTAAAAAGTCGTTTTTGGTTTGATTAAGCTGTTCGAGCACTAAATTGGCTTGGCTTAATTGGGTCAAATTGCGACTTAATTCAATTTGCGCCATCACTTGACGACGCACCGCTGACAAGGCTTTCAACTGTTTTTGGCTGAGTTCTCGCGGCACTGTGTCAATCACGCATAAAGTGCCGAGCGCGTAGCCGTCATCTGTGACCAGCGGCGCACCGGCATAAAAACGAATTTGCGGCGCGTCTTTGACCAGCGGATTGCTGATAAAACGCGGGTCTTGCTGCGCATCTGCCACTACCATAAGCTGTTCGGGATGACTGATGGCGTGTGCGCAAAACGCCCAGCCACGCGGTGTTTCTGTGGTGTCAAAGCCAATTTTGGACTTAAACCATTGGCGATCTTTATCCACCAAGCTGACTAACGCTATGGGTGCGTCACAAATATAAGAAGCCAGTTGCGTTAAGTCGTCAAAACGCTGCTCGGCGGCGGTATCGAGTATATCGTAACGCTGTAAAGCTGCCAGACGCTCTTCCTCGTCCATAGGAATTGGCGGCAAAGCGGGATTGTCTATGGTCATTTGAAATCATTCCTAAATGGGGATTTTTCCAGGGGGGCAGAATACGAATTGCGATGGACAAAGGTATGACGATGTGTGCGGGCACTCAACAACACGTTTGAACTCATATTTCCTCTTCTTCCTGCGGTACAATCAGGGCGGATGGGAAGTCACAGCGAAATAGGCTGCCTTCACCCAGTTGGCTTTCGATATGCAGACTGGCTTGATGCCGATTTAAGACATGTTTAACTATCGCAAGCCCTAGTCCGGTGCCGCCTTGTTTGCGCGAGCGCGCTACATCCACCCGATAAAAACGCTCGGTAAGGCGCGGTAGATGGTGTTCGGCAACCCCTTCGCCGGTATCTTTCACAGCGAAATGCGCACCCTCTGTGTCGCTGTACCAATGCAGGCTGATGTCCCCGCCAGGCGGGGTGTAGCGTACCGCGTTGAAAACCAAATTGGCAAACGCACTTTCGAGTTCATCGGGGCTGCCGTAAATGTTTAAACCCGCTTCAATATTGACTGCAAACTGATGTTCGGCTTCGCCGCTTAAGGCTATCGCTTCCTCGCTTAAATCTTCCATAAGATATTGAATATCCACCGCTTTGCGAATGTCTTTAGGGATTTGTGATTCTAGCCGTGACAGCACCAGCAAGTCATTGACAATATTTTGCATGCGCCGCGTTTGTTGGGCGATTAAATCGAGTGGACGCTGCCACTGGCTTTGGTAGCGTTCTTCAGCATCTTGTAAATCATCTTGCAGGGTTTCGACAAAGCCGCCAATCACGGTTAAAGGTGTGCGCAGTTCATGCGAGACATTGGCTACAAAATCTTGGCGAATCTGCTCTAAACGGTGCAGATCACTAATATCACGGGCAATCATCAGATGTTTATTATCGCTGTAGGGAACAAGATGAATGCGCAACATAATTTGCTGATCAACGGGCGAGACGATTTTGATCGATTTGCCATGTGGACTTTCGCCTTCTTCTGTGATTTGGTGCAGATATTCGGTAAAAATCGGCACGCGCACAAGATTGCTAATAATCTGTCCAATATCATGTCCCAGCTTCAGACCGAGTAACTGCACAGCAGCTTTGTTAAACCATTCTATTTTATTTTTATTGGTCAGCACAATGGTGGCATCGGGCATCGCGCCCGTCGAAGCCTGAAACTGTTTGAGCATACTCGCCAGCTTGCGTTTGCGCTTGCGGTTGCGTTTTTGCAGCTTGTAAATTTGATAGAAGACTTCGCCCCAAATCCCCGCCGCTTCAGGTGGATCAATTTTTTTGCTTTTTTGCAGCCAATCATCTAAACGCCGCAAGTTATAAAGATGCCAGATCAGCACGCTGCTTAACACTAGGCAGACAAATAGCCAAACCTGTTCAAACCACCCTCCCAACAACAAAGTCAATCCCAACAACGCGCCTAAACGCAGATACACCTGAGTCCAAGTTGTGCCGATCATACTTGCCATGCCTTTGACATTAAAAAAGTGCTTATTATACTGCCGCCTGAAACCTGCGCTCAGGGATTTATAACTTCTCAATAATCCTTGTTTTCCACCAAACTCAGCTCAAAAAAGGTTAAACTGCTCACACCCAATAAAGCAGCCTATCACAAGCCATAGATCAATCAAAATCAATCTCCCACGCCAAACCTGACAGGTCTTCGAGACCTGTCAGGTTTACTAGGAGAGATGCACCTGAAGGCTCTGTTTTCAAAGGCTATGACGATTTCATTGTGCAAGAGATTCGCTTATCTGAACTCGTGCGCGATCACGTGTTTGCCATGGACTAATGCTCGTGCGAGATAGAAATATGACAACAGAACAAAAATATCAAACCGTTTTAAACAAAAATACTTTCTATTTTTACAATCCTGTTTTTCAAGAAAAGTATGAGAGCCATATCAATTCTTTAAACGAAACTTTGCTTGTGCTAAAGAACCAAGTAGAAACACAAGGACTGAAAAAAGAAATTATTGAAAAGCTTTTACTGGAAAAGCAAAATGGTTTGCGTGCTGTCTTAGCTTTGACCGGGTTTGCGAATGAAAGCCTAAAAAGATTGATCACTGTTGTCAGAGTAGCTGAAAATAAAGAACTTTCTACACTTTTACTCAAAGAACAATGGAATGAATCTGAAAAATCAACTAAAATTACTGAGTGGAGCGACAGCAAGTTAAAGAGCATGATACAGAAAAATGAGTTTTTTAGAAAAGGGCTTGTAAATCTGTTTTTTGAAGGTTCAACAGTACCCTTTTTAGCTCAAACTTTACCGTTATTTGAACTTAAAAAGTTATCAATTTCAAAGTTAAAATTTGAAGTGCCTGCAATGCTTGATACTTTAGTGCGCTATAAGGAAAAAGGCAGTTATTCGGGGCTGGCAGAAAATAATCCTGAATTTTTAATCAAAACGATTTTAAAAGACTTAAAAATTTCATTTGAAAAAGGTGATTTAGAAGAGTTATTTAAACATAAATTTGATGAAAAAAGGACAATGGATTTTATTCTACCTAACAAAACAAAGCCACAAATTATTATAGAAAGTTCGTTTTTAGTAACGACTTCATCAGGGCAAGGCGATAAATCTAAAACGGAAGGAAACATTAGAAATTTAATTAAGCAATATTATCCGAAAGCTAAATTTGTAGGTTTTATAGATGGAATTGGTTGGTATGTCAGGCAGGGAGACTTAAAACGTATGGTAATGGTGTTTGACGAAGTGTTTACTTTTCACAAAGAAGAATTAGACAGATTTAAGAACTTTTTAAGGAAAAATTTACAATGATAGACACATTTCTAAATAAAATACATCAAGGTGATTGTTTGGATTTATTACAAAAAATTCCTGATAATTCAGTAGATATAACTTTTGCGGATCCGCCTTTTAATCTCAAAAAAGCTTATAAATCTTATAAAGATAGCTTGGCTTTGCAAGTATATTTAGAATGGTGCGAAGCATGGATTTTAGAAATGGTGCGAGTGACAAAACCCAGCGGCTCAATTTATTTACACAATATTCCAAAATGGCTGACTTATTATGCAGGGTTTTTAAGTAAAGTTGCAGAGTTTAAACATTGGATTTCTTGGGACGCGCCTACAATGCCAATGGGTAAAACTTTACAACCTAATCATTATGGTATTTTATTTTATGCCAAAAACATTAAAGAATTAAAATTTTATGAAATTCGCTATCCGCATAAAAGAGACAGAAAAACAAATTTTTTATTAAAAGACTATGGCGGGAAAAAAGCCGGATTACATCCTTTTGGTTCCTTGGTTTCTGATGTGTGGACGGATATTCACCGCATAAAACACAACAAATACCGAGATGAACATCCTTGTCAGTTACCTATTCATTTACTAGAACGAATAATTTTAATGAGTACAGACGAACATGACATTGTACTTGACCCTTTTAATGGCACAGGAACAACTGCCCTAGCCGCCAAAAGATTAGGCAGACAATATATTGGTTTTGAATTAGAGAGTGAATATGTAGCCATTACCCAAAGCAAATTAGAGCAAGAAGAAGCCAATTCAAAATTAGGCGATTGTTGGGTAAGTTTTTATTTAGATAAAGTGGTGACTATGCGAGATTGTGATTGGGAAAAATTAAAAGTGTATTTTCACATACCTAAAAAACCCGAAGAAATAGATTATACGCCCATTGTTTTGAAATCAAACGTAGGGATTTCTTCGCCTCTTAAAAACAGGGGTAGAGTAACATCCTCAGAACTTAAATTATTTTAACCCGTAAGTTAACTATAGAATCCCCTTATTTCTTCAAATAAAAGCAAGGTTTTATGCCCGCCTTTGAATACACCGCACTCGACAATCAAGGACGCACCCGTAAAGGCGTGCAGGAAGGCGACACGCCGCGCCAAGTACGCAGCCAATTACGCGAGCGCGGTCTGACCCCGTTACATGTCGAAGAAATCAGCCGCCGCAATCCGCAATCACGCTCACGGCACAGTCGGGTGCGCATCAGTGCCGCTAATCTCGCGCTTATCACCCGCCAACTTGCCACCCTGGTACGTTCCGGTTTGGCTTTAGAAGAAGCCTTGCAAGCCGTTGCCAGTCAAACCGACAAAGCGCGTATCAAAAGTATGCTCATGGCGGTGCGCTCGCGGGTGCTAGAAGGTCACAGTTTGGCAGAAGGGCTGGGAGATTTTCCGCAGGTATTTCCGGATTTATACCGCGCCACTGTCTCTGCGGGTGAACAATCCGGGCATCTCGATGTGGTGCTAGAACGCCTTGCCGATTACACCGAAACCCGCCAGCAAATTCGCCAAAAAACCTTACTGGCGTTGTTTTATCCACTGTTACTCAGTGGCGTGGCAATGCTGGTGGTGATGGCTTTGCTGACTTTTGTGGTGCCGCAAGTGGTACAGGTGTTTGCCGGACTTAAACAGGAATTACCTTGGCTTACGCGCACTTTAATTCACATCAGTCATTTTTTACAAAATTACGGCGTGTGGCTGCTGTCCGGGGCTATTGGCTTGGTTTTCTTAGGACGCTATTTGTTGCGATTTGAGTCGATTTTATTCCAATTTCACCGTTTTATGCTGAAATTGCCGATTTTAGGACGTTTAGAGCAAGGACTCAATGCGGCGCGTTTTACCCGCACCTTGAGTATTCTCAGTGCCAGTGGGGTGCCATTGCTAGACGGTCTGCGCATCAGTGCGCAAGTTATTGCCAATCGTCCCATGCGGGCAGCGGTGCAAGACACGACAAATCGGGTGCGCGAAGGCACAAGTCTGCATGTTGCGTTAGAAAACAGCCGGTTATTTCCGCCTATGACGATTCATCTGATTGCCAGCGGCGAAGCCAGTGGTCATCTGGAAACCATGCTAGAACGCGCTGCGCAAAACCAAGAGCGCGAAATTGAAACTATTATTAGCGTGATTTTAGGTTTATTTGAACCCTTATTGATTTTACTCATGGGGGGCGTAGTGCTGACCATTGTGCTGGCTATTTTGATGCCTATTTTTGAGTTAAATCAACTGGTTAAATAATAGACTTAAATGACAGTGAGCCTTTCATCTTGATCGCCGTTAATGGGTAATTTTCTATGTTTGCATTCCTTAAAAACCGTTCTATAAGCACTTCCCAAACTGCCTCTACCCTGCCAAAAGGGGTGCAGATCAGTTTGGATGAACTCATTTTGTTGCGTCTTAAGGCGCGGGCTTTACGCTTGCGGAGTCGTCATAAAGTGATGACTTTGCTGGCGGGCGGACGTTTGTCCGGCTTTCGTGGGCGCGGTATGGAATTTGAAGAAACCCGCCATTATTTGCCCGGCGATGATGTTCGCAGCATTGACTGGCGCGTCACCGCACGTAGCAATAAACCGCATACGAAAATCTTTCGAGAAGAGCGCGAGCGTCCGGTGATTATTCTTTGTGACTTTAGCCCTAGCCTGTATTTTGCGACGCGGGTCGCTTTTAAGTCAGTGATTGCGGCACAAAGCGCGGCGTTGCTGGCGTGGGCGGCGCAGGCGCAGGGCGATCGCGTGGGGGGCATGGTGCTGACCCCGCAGCAACATCAAGATATTCGCCCGTCTGGTGGACGGCGCGGCGTGTTGCGCCTGTTACAGGCGTTGGCGCAAGCAACGGTCCCTAGTCAAGCAGCGACTACTGAAGATACGCGCATTGCGCACGCGCTACAACAGTTACGGCGCGTCACGCATCCGGGCAGTTTAATTTGTGTCATTAGCGATTTTCAGGGCTTTGATGCAGAAGCCGAGCAGCATCTCACACGCCTTGCGCAACATGCCAACGTGCTGGGTATTTGTGTGTATGATGAATTGGAGCGTCAACTGCCGCGGCCGGGGCGTTACCCTGTCACCGATGGTACGCATTTGTTGCAGTTAAATACTGCGAATGCGGTTGCTCGCGCTGATTATCAACAGCAATTTGACCAGCAGCAAGCGCGTTTGCAGGCAGTTTTTGCGCACCGCAGTTTGCGTTTGATACCGCTGGCGACGCATCAGGATGTCTTAGAGACTTTAAGGCTGGGTTTGCAGGGCAGCGTGCCTGTTGCCGCTTAAAGCCAGTTGCCGATCAATAAAAAGGGTGACCAATACACGGGGTGACGTAAATGCCGTTGTTGAATGAGGCTTTTTTGCGCGTTTTGTAAGGCTTGGGCTTTGGAAAGCTTGGCATTTTGTAATTGGCGATAAAACTCGACCAGCAGTTCTGCGGTGGCTTCGTCGTTGATGTACCAGAGGCTTGCCAAAGCACTACGCGCCCCTGCTTTTAAGGTGATGCCAGCCAGCCCCAAGGCGGCTCGATCATCTCCCAAAGCGGTTTGACAGGCACTTAAGGTTAATAATTCCAAAGCACGCCCGCTGCGCTGCTGGTTATCACGTAATAGTGCTTGAAATTCATTGATATTGACTTTTGCTTCATAGGTGAGAAAAAAGGTTTGTCGATGATCGCGTTGAAAACGTCCGTGTGAAGCGATATGAACGACGGAATAGGTGTCTTCTTGTAAAGCCCTGCTGAGGTTTTCTAGCTGAAAATCCTGATTTAATAACAGCTTGTTGCGCGGGAATAATTGCTGAATATGCTGCACCTCGGTCTGTACATTCGGCAACGCGCTAAAACCTTGAACGCTGGTCGATAAACCGGCTAACAGGATGTTGAGAGAATGAGGCGGATGGGTTTTGTTATCGGTCAAGCGTAAGCTCGGCGTGACTGCGAGGGCAAATTTTTCCACTAAAAATTGTTTGCCGTCCACCAGCGCGGCAAGTGGAATGAGGCGCAACGCGCCATCCGGCACTAGAATTAAGGTATGAATATCGGCTGCTTCTAGTTGTTGTTGCAGCGGGGCGATGAGCCAATCATAAAGCTGTCGTGCTTGGGTAACAAATTGCCAACGACTGCGCGTTTGTAAATTGCGTTGGAATTGCTTAACCACTTGGATGAGATGTTGTTGTTTAACGGCTTGCGTGTATTGGTGTAATTGTCCGTCCATTAATAATAAGAGTTCTAAGCGTTGTGGCAGAATTAAAGGATATAGCACGGCTGTTTGTTTGGGGAGTTGATAAACTTCTCGTCCTTGAGAGGGGGCTTTTTGAAAACAGGGGTCTTGGAAATAATGCTGCAATTCGGCAGTGCGTAGGCTTTCTAAAATATCAAGGCTTTCATATAAGTATTTTTGTTTCTTTTCTGCGTTAAGCATACCCGCCGTTTCATCTAATTGAACTTCTAATAAACAACTATAAACTGGATACAATTGTTCATAAAATGATTCATAAAATAAATGCTGGGTTTCTTCTTGCGAGTGAAAACATTTTAAGTATGGATGATTGGCTCGCCAATCAGTGCAGCCTTGTCTATCGAAAGGTTTTGTTGCGGTATGAGTCGAGCAGGGCGGCTGGGCTTGCGCAGCACTGCTAATAAACAGGCTTGCGCATAAAAATAGGCGGCTGCCATAAGATAATATGCGAGCAAACCCAAGAGACAGAACCGGCAGCATACAATAGACATCATCAAGCAAAAAATTGATAGCTGCTTAATGCGAGGCGTTCAAACTCTAGCCTTATTTTGCCTGAGATTGAATGCTGATGCTTAATGTTCAAAATTTATATCTCGACGCGCAGTAGAAACGGTGACAGTAAAGCCCGCCATGACATCGACTAATTGTAAAGCGGTGAGAATTAAGAAAGTGCTAGTGCCGGCTGCTTTGACCATGAGAAATTCGATTAAAAATAAAATAAACAATACCATTGACAACGCCTGTTCCATCATAGAAGCGGTGCTGGTACGGGTTGATTTGAATATTTCAATATACAGCAAACCCAATCCGGTCAGTACTAAGACATCATTGCCCGTGATTTGTAATTGCGCACCGGACATCATCGGAATATCGATTAGCACTTGCGTCAACCAAGTGACATCGCCAACAAACACAATCAAATTGTACGCTATAAACAACAACGCCAAGGTAGGGATACTGCCAAGAATAGACATAAACATGCACTCCAGTGTATAAAAATCAGTTGCTCGGTATGTTCATTGTCATTATTCACACCTTTTATAAACTTTATTAGGTTTGAGAGTAATGAGCGACTTGATGCAACAAATCTAAGGATAAAGTTAAGGATAAAGTTGACGAAATGTCAAAATATGTCGAGAATGGGCTGCTTTATTAGCTAGTTTTCTGACATAACATTTTTCGTTGCCACGCGACGGGGAGGATACCATGTATAAACCGCTCATTGGAGCAGCACTTGTGATTTTTTCTAACAGCTTATGGGCTGATACGACACATATTGTTGCAAAAGGTGACACCATTGGCAAAATTGCCAAACAATATTACGGAAATTCCTTGCAATGGAAGGATATTTATCAAGCCAACAAAGCCCTGATTGGAAATGATTCTAATTATTTGGAAATAGGTTGGAGTTTGACCATTCCGGGCATCGCGCCCGCCAACACTTCTCCCGCTGAAAAAACGCCGCCAGAAACCCCGGCGGAACAAGCCAGTAGTTCTTCAACAAGCCCGTTAAGTGCCGCAAAACCTGCGCAAGTAGCAACACTGGCAAGCTCCAATGAAGCGCGATCTAGTAGCGAGCAAAGCGTAGCCACCACGCCGCCCAGCAGTGGCTCGGCAACCGCCGCTGAGGACCCGCAAGCCGCTATCGCTGCGGCGATAGTCGCCACGCAAAAAGCCGATGAAGTGGGTTATGAATGGCGCGATACGCATAAACTCATTAAACAAGCCCAACAAGCTGCCGAACAAGGTGATGCAGCAAAAGCTATTCAATTAGCCCAACAAGCTCAAGCACAAAGTGAACGCGCTTACGAACAAGCAATGGCACAAAAAGACGCTGCACCGCGTATTTAAGCATTTTCCCTGGTTCCCACGCTCTTCCTGCTCCCATGGGAGTGGCTGACTGTAAAGCTCAGCCAAGCGGCGAAGCC
>CAZOSP010000002.1:39683-72282 GCA_964582525.1 uncultured Thiomargarita sp.
GCTTCAATCGCCTACGGCAATTGGGCTAAGCTGGAGCTTAGCCACTCCCATGGGAGTGGCTGACTGTAAAGCTCAGCCAAGCGGCGACGCCGCTTCAATCGCCTACGGCAATTGGGCTAAGCTGGAGCTTAGCCACTCCCATGGGACTGGAAATACTTAAAGGTGTTCCCCATGACCACAGCACAAACATTATCCACTCCCAGCAGCAACGCAGCGCACTCGACTGCCGCGCACACCAGCAAAGCGCACTCCCACGCAGAGCATGGCAGCGAGAGAGCGGCAAACGATACGCTAGACAAGCGCGAATCCCTCAAGCGCCCCGCAGAAACCACGCCGCTGACCGATATGCCGCTGTCAGCCCCCTCAGAATACGATCTTGATTCATCCACCTTATACCTTAACCGCGAACTCACCTGGTTGAGTTTTAATCAGCGTGTTCTGCACGAGGCACAAGATTCGCGCACGCCTTTGATGGAACGCTTGAAATTTATTGCCATTGTGAGCGGCAATCTGGATGAGTTTTTTATGAAGCGCATCGGCGGCTTGAAACAGCAGGTAGGGGCGGGTATTCGCAAGCTCACGGTTGATGGACGCACGCCGCAGCAACAAATTGATGCCTGTTACGCTTTTGTACATGAGCTTGAACGCACCAAACAAGCTTTGCTGCAAGAAATTATCGTTTTAATGAATGAAGAAGGCATACATATCGTCACCCATGACAGCTTAAACGCTGAACAACAAGCGCGTTTACGCACCTATTACATAGAAAACATTTATCCGCTACTGACCCCGCAAGGTATTGATCCCGCACATCCTTTTCCATTTATTTCCAATTTGTCTATGAATTTACTGGTGACTTTGCAAGTGCCAGATGATCCTTATCCCACGCCCACGCTGGCGCGAGTCAAGGTGCCGGTCGGTGCCGGTGTGCCGCGTTTTTTACAAGTCGATGAAGAACAGCGTTTTGTGCCACTGGAAGAGGTGATGTCGCATAATCTTGATTTGTTGTTTCCGGGCTTGGAGATTATCTCTTGCGAACTGTTTCGCGTGACGCGCAACGCCAATACGGAGCATGATGAAGAACGTGCCGATGATTTGATGAGCATGATTGAATCCGAACTGCGCGAGCGCAAATTTGCGCCCATTGTGCGTCTGGAGGTGCGCGGCGAAATGTCGCAAGTGCATCGCGGCATGTTAGCCGCCGAACTGGGGCTAGACGAACACAACGATGTGTTTGAAGTTCACGGCATGATGGGCATGAAAGACCTGTTCGCGCTGCTTGGCTTAAAGGGCAAAAACGAAGGTTTGCATGATCAGCCGCATCAACCAGTGGATCACCCCAAACTGCAAGACGCGCCTAATATTTTTCACGCCATCCGCGAACATGGCACGATTCTGTTGCACCACCCTTATCAATCCTTTACCAACTCGGTTGAGCGATTTCTGCGCGAAGCGGCGAAAGACCCCAAAGTGCGGGCGATTAAAATGACTTTGTACCGCACGTCTAGCGACACCAAAGTGATTGATTATTTAATTCAAGCAGCACGTAACGGCAAGCAAGTCGCGGTGGTGGTAGAACTCAAAGCGCGTTTTGACGAAGCCGCCAATATCCGCTGGGCAAGCCGCATGGAAGAAGCCGGTATTCATGTGACCTACGGGGTGGTGGGCTTAAAAACCCATTCCAAAGTTATTCTAGTGGTGCGTCAAGATTTTAGTTACAACAAAATCCAACGCTACGCGCATATCGGCACGGGCAATTACCACGCTGGCACCGCCCGCATGTACTGCGATCTGGGTATTCTCACCTGCGCTGAAGATATTGGCAGCGATCTAACCCAGTTGTTTAACTATTTGACCACCGGCTGGAATCCTAAACGGCATTACCGCAAAATTTTACCTTCACCCAAAATCTTTAAAAATGCCTTAATCGAAAAAATCGACCGTGAAATCGATCGGGTCAAACAAGGCAAAGCGGGCTTAATTCAATTCAAAATGAACGCCCTAGAGGATGTGGATGTGACCAAAGCCTTATACCGCGCTGCGCAAGCGGGGGTTAAAATTGATCTGATTGTGCGTGACACCTGCCGTTTCCGTCCGGGCTTGCCGGGCTTGAGTGAAAATACACGGGTTATCAGTATTGTCGGGCGTTTTCTTGAACACACACGGATTTACTATTTTCACAACAATGGACAAGAGGAGTATTTCATTGGATCGGCAGATGCGATGAAGCGCAACCTAGAGAGCCGCGTAGAAGTGATTACCATTGTTGAAGACCCAAATTTGCGCGATGAACTGCGCAATTTGCTCGATACGCAACTCAACGACCGCCGCAGCGCGTGGGAAATGCGTGCCGATGCGAGCTATGTGCAGATGCAGCCCAGTGATGATAAAGAAGGCATAGGCACGCATGAGCATCTGATTACCCTGTATGAACACCGTCATCAACACGCTGCTTTATTGAGTAAACGCCAGTCACCGGGGATGAAACGCAGTAAGAGCAAAATGCGTAATTTGTAGCATTCACGTTCGCGCCACAAAAAGACCTGGCGCAAACCTTACAGCCCTTCAGTAATTTGTAGCATTCACGTTCGCGCCACAAAAAGACCTGGCGCAAACCCTACAGCCCTTCAGCTTGCAGGCAGCGGGCGAGATAGACTGAAGCGGCTTTGTCATCGGGATTGATCTCTAGCACCTGAGTAAAAAGCTGATGGGCAGCGGCGATGTCTTGCGCATGATAGGCATGAAAACCGCGCTCAAACAGGACTAAACTGCGTAACTTGAGCTGCACAATAGCCGCCGGATCGGCATCAAACACTTCATAAACAGTGATGGCTTTGGTTTTGCCTTTCACCCGCACACGGTCGATCAGGCGGATTTTGTAATGCTCGCGGCTGTGTAAATGTTCATAGACTTGTTCCGTAATCAGCAAAGCCACCCCGTAGGTTTTGGTCAGCCCTTCAGTGCGTGAGGCGAGATTCACGGCATCGGCAATCACCGTGCCGTCCATACGATTTTCGCCGCCCACCGTGCCGAGCATCAGCAGTCCGGTGTGAATACCAATGCCAATTTTGAGTGCTGGGCGCCCCGGGCGACCGCGTGTAGTGTTGTATTCGACCAGTCGAAACAACATACCGACCGCCGCCGCCACAGCTTGGTCAACGCTGCTGGGGAACAGTGCCATGATCGCATCGCCGATGTATTTATCAATGAAGCCCTGATGCTTGCCGATAATCGGCTCCATGCGGCTGAGGTAAGCGTTGATAAAATCAAAATTTTCTTGCGGGGTCATGCTTTCAGAAATACTGGTGAAGCCGCGAATATCGGAAAATAAGATGGTCATTTCTTTTTCGACATGATCGCCGAGTTTGACATCTACCACGCTTTGTTTATCCATCAACTGAATAAACTCATGCGGTACGAAACGCCCATAAGCAATGTTTAAGTTACTGATTTGTAGATGGGTTTTGATGCGTGCCAGCAACTCTGTTTTAGCCACCGGTTTGGTCAAATAATCATTTGCCCCAGCACCTAAACCTTCAATTAAATTCGATACTTGAGTTTTCGCTGTCAGCAGCAAAATGGGCAACTCATTCGCCGGATAACGCTCGCGCAGGCGGCGACAGACTTCGTAGCCGGTCATTTTCGGCATCATAATATCAAGCAAAATAAGACTCGGGCTGACACCATTGTTGTAAATCATTTCTAAGGCTTCCATGCCGTTGTTAGCTTGCACGACAGCATAGTTTTGTAGGCTCAGATGATTGACCAAGACTTGTAAATTGATCGGCTCGTCATCGACAATCATAATGGTGAACTGCTCGGCGTTGGGATGGGTCAGCTCGATATTGTTGTGATTTTCATCCGGGCGCAGATGCGGCGAAATATTTTCCTCGGGGCTGCTCGAGTGCGCCGACAGCGGCGCGGCGAGTTGTATATCGTTGCCTACGGCTAGGGATTTGCGGCTAAGTTCTAGCGACAAAGTGACCTGCCGCGCTTCCGGCGGTTGTTTGCTGATCGGCAGGGTGAAGTAAAAAACCGAGCCTTCACCCAGTTGTGAGGATACGCTAATCGTGCCTTTGTGCAGTTCTACCAGTTGTTTGGTGACGGTTAAGCCTAAGCCCGTGCCGCCGTACTGCCGCGCATTGCTGCCATCGACCTGTTCAAAGGATTCAAAAATGGTGTGCAGCTTGTCTTGCGGAATGCCGATGCCGGTGTCGCTGATGCTGATCAGCAAATGCGGCGGCTGGGCATTTTGCTCAATCTGTGCAGAAATTTCCACGCGCCCCTGTTCGGTAAATTTTATCGCGTTGCCAATCAGGTTGTGCAGAATTTGTTGTAAACGGTTTTCGTCTGCGCAAGCCGGCGGCAGGTCGCGGGAAACTGTGTTAATCAGCTTCAGTGGTTTGCCGCCGATCAGTGAATGACTCAGGGTTAGCACCACTTCGGTGATTTCGCGGATGCCGACTGGACGCAGTTGTAAGTCGATGGTTTTATGTTTGAGCTTGGAAAAATCTAAAATATCGTTGACTAAATTGGTCAGTCGATGCCCGCTTTGCGCGATCATTAACAGGTTTTTGCGCTGCGCTTCAGTCAGCGGTCCAGCCGCACCATCGCAGACCGATTCGGCAATGCCGATAATGCCGTTTAACGGCGTGCGCAATTCGTGCGAAGTATTGGCAAGAAATTCATCTTTGAGTTTGTCCAATTTTTGTAAATCGGCATTTTTCTTTTCTAAAGTATCAAAAGATTCTTTAAGTTGTTGCGCCATGCTATTAAAAGAATTAGCAAGCTCGCCGAGTTCATCTTGGCGGCGCACGGCTACGGTTTGTTCCCACTTGCCCATGGCTAAAGACTTGGCTGCTACGTTTAAGGCTTGAATCGGGCGAATCACCCAGCGCGAAGTAAACACGCCGCCGAGAATGCCAAAGCCTAACGCCACGACAAACAAGCCTAAAGTGGCGCGGGTGATGGCGTGAATGCGCTCCATGAAATCGGCTTCCGGAACAACCACGGCAATCAGCCAATCTAAACCATGCGAGTCTTTCAAAGGTGTCACTTGTAAGAATTGTTTTTGTCCATTTATTTTAAAATCCAGTTGTATGCTTTTCTTAATGTCATGCAAATTGGCATACAGCGTATTTAAGTGATCGACCGCAGAAAAAATAGTCTCATTACTACTATCAACCGCATACACTCGTTGCAGACGATCGGAGATGGGGTCTTCCAGCAACACCGGTACATGCGTTGAACTGGCGACCAATAAACCTGAGCGTTCAATAATAAAAGTTTGCCCGGTTTTGCCGATGCTCAAACTGCTGAGAAAAGCATCCATCCAAGCTAAAATCAGCGACGCGCCAAATACCGCATAAAGTTGTTCTGATTGCTGGGTTGTTTGATACAAGGGGTGTACGGCGGTGATGGCGAGGCTGCGCGTGGTAAAATCCGGATAGACTTCGCTCCAAGTGGCTTGCGCAGCAGTGATGGCGGCTTGATACCAAGGACGTTGACGCGCATCAAAATTTTTTGCCTGCTCGACCAACTCAATCGGATAGCCATGAGCATCCACAGAAAAATACTGATTATCGCCCGCCGCGCTGCGTAACATGGTTTGAAAACTGCCGTTTTGTAAACGCTTCGCGCCAAAATACTGCCCCGCGGGTGTCGCCATGTAATTGTGACTAATGAGATCAAAAGTCTGTACTTGTTTCCAAAAAAAGCGTCCGCGTTGTTCAACATCGTCAAGCGCTAAGCTGCCTAGCTCCAGGGCATTGACATTCAATTGATTGACTTGATGCGGAATATCTAAATAAGCTTGCAAGCGTTCTTGAATCCGTGCCGTCACCTCGTTGCGTAATTGCGAGGCGAGATCATTGACGGCGTTTTGTCCGTTGTAAAAAGACAACATACCCGTTAAGCCAACGGCGGCAAAAATCTCAATCACAAAAGGAAAAACGAGCAAAGTGCGTAGTGAGGCATTGCCCGTTGCTAAAGCAATACATTTTTCTTTCAATGTTTTAAGTTGTAACGTGCTACGCAGCATGAGCGAGGGTTCTCATTAAGAGCCTAAGATTAGGCATTATTTGTGTGGTTTAAGCAAAAGCATTGTTGTCAGGTTTTTGCTAAAATTTGCCAAGTTTAACAGCGACTATGGCACTGCGGGGCAAGTTTTATCATTTTAACCCGCAGATGATACTGCTCGCGGTCAACTTTTCCGATTTTGGAGCGACATGTCCGTAGCTTGACAGTGCCGCAGGGTTGGAATGGCAGATGACGGCGCAAAAAAACGCGCCTTATCCGCTCTATGCGAGCCGTTTTAGGCATTAACCTGACAGGTTTCAAAAACCTGTCAGGTTTTTTTGTGGGCGTGCTAATCTCTCGATAGCATGAGCCGCTCTCAGCATTGCTTAAGACGGATAAACTATTTATTAAGAGGTTGCTATGAATTTAACGGAATGGCGTAAACGCGCTGATGTTCGGCGTGGACGAGAGGCTTTGTTGCGTTGGGTGAAGTTGCGCAATAAGGCTATTTTAGAAATCGGTGCGCTGGATAAGCCTTTGTTAGATAAAGCAGATTATCGGGTAAAATATCTGGATCATACGGACGAGGAGAGCTTAAAAAAATATATCGCTCATGCCGATTGTCGTGAGCCTGACGCGGTGGTGACACTTGATTATATTCAGGGGGAACGCGCCTTGAGCGAGGTGGTGCAGGAGCCGTTTGATGTGATTGTGTCTTCGCATGTGTTGGAGCATTTGCCTAATTTGTTCGGCTGGCTGCGCGAGGCTGCGAGTATTTTGCAGCCGGGCGGACAGATTTTTGCGGTTGTGCCAGATCGCCGTTATACCTTTGACTTGGAGCGTCCGGCAACGAGCATTGGTAGTTTGTTGGAAAATGACTTGTTGCAACGCACTAAACCCAGTCCGGCGACGGCTTTTGATGCGCACTATTACCATCGCTTAGTCGATTCCAATCAGTTGTGGAAAAACTATGCCGCGCATTGGCAGCAGTCTAAGCGAACTTTTTCGCCACAGCAGGCGATGGGGCTTTTTAACCAAGCGCGAGATACTTATATCGATTGCCATTGTAATTTGTTTGATTTGCGTAGTTTTGATGAGGCTTTGACAGTCGCGCAACAGTTGGGTGTGCAGCCTTTTAAGCTGGTGCGGAGTTTGCCAACTTGCGCGCCTTTTTTGGATTTTGTGGTTTTGTTGGAAAAAACTTGAGGTGTCTGCGGCGGCTGATGGCTTTTGTGATACCATTAACGGGATTTTCACTGATAAAATGTTTACCCCAATTATAGTTTCTTATTTTAGAGGTCTGGGTAATGGCAGATCGCCGTTTACAAGTTTTTCATACTGTGGCACGTTTGCTGAGTTTTACTAAAGCCGCCGACGCGCTACACATGACGCAACCGGCTGTGACTTTTCAGGTGCGGCAGCTAGAGGAGTATTTTAATACTCGTTTGTTTGATCGAACGCATAACCGCATTAGCTTGACGGATGTAGGCAAGCGCGTTTTTACGTATGCGGAAAAAATCTTTGAGCAGTATGCGGAAATGGAAAATGCGGTCAAGGAGATGACCGGCGATGTCAGCGGTCTGTTGATTTTGGGCGCGAGTACCACTATCGCCGAGTATATGCTGCCTACTTTGTTGGGCGATTTTAAGGATAAGCATCCAGATGTGCGTATTCGTTTACAAGTGTCTAATACCGATGGCATTGTGGCGATGGTGGAAGATAATGTGATTGATTTGGGCGTGGTTGAAGCACCGGTGCATAATAAAAGTTTAGCGGTGGAGTTGTGTAATATGGATCAACTGGTGGCAGTGGTGCCGCCGCATCATCGTTTTGCACAAAAAAAATCAATTACGCCCAAAGAATTGTTTTTAGAGCCTTACATTTGCCGTGAGGAGGGTTCTGGTACACGCGAGGTTATTACTGATTATTTGGAGCAGCAAAAGGTGGCTATATGTGATTTAAGCGTGGTGATGGAGCTGGGTAGTCCGGAGTCTATCAAGGGCGCAGTGGAAGCGGGCATGGGCGTGACTATTTTGTCTAAAGCAACGCTGCATAAAGAGTTGAAACTGGGTTTATTAAAGGCAATTACGCTGAATCCGCCGCTCAAAAGACCTTTTTCTTTTGTCCATCAAAAACAAAAATTTCGCATCCGCGCTATGGATGAATTGCTCAGTTTTGCGCGGCAGTATTGTAGCGAACATCCGCAAAACGCTTAATCAGTATGAAAATCCAGCGTCATTCAGCGCAACAACGCCTCAGCAGTTTGTTCCTCGCCTTGCCTGAGCAGGAACGCCACACCCTTCTGCGCTTTGCTGAGTTTTTATATGCGGGGCAGCAAATGCAAGACACGCGACCACTTGTCCCGCCCGCACCGCAACTGCATCCGCGCCCAGCGCAAGAATCAGTAGTTGCCGCCATCAAACGCCTCTCGGCTTCCTATCCGATGCTTGATAAAGCTAAAATGTTACACGAAACCGCCGGTCTTATGAGCCAGCACCTCATGCACGGACGCGAAGCGCGAGATGTGATTGATGAATTAGAAAGCATTTTCATTAAACACTATCAAGCATTTTGCCAAACTTTCAATCAGTAGGCGACTATGATTCAGGTTATAGGGATTTGGTTTAAGCGTTATTTCTCTCACCCGCAAGCGGTGCTGCTGGCAATTCTATTGTTGCTGAGTTTTAGTGTTATTCTGACTATGGGATCAATGCTGACACCGGTGTTTGCAGCTATTGTTATTGCTTTTTTACTGGAGGGTTCAACTTCAGCATTAGAACAATATTTCAAAGCACCGCGCTTGTTAGCCGTGTGTATTGTATTTAGCGGCTTTATGGCAATCCTGTTATTTTCATTTTTAATTCTACTGCCTTTATTGTCTTTACAATTAACACAATTCTTTAAGGAAGTGCCGCGTTGGTTAGCGCAAGGGCAGGAGTTGCTCATGCAGTTACCGCAAAATTATCCCGATTTGTTTGCCGTCGATCAAGTCAATAGCATTATTGCCGCAGCCCGTGAAGGCATTAATGGTATGGCACAAGCCATTCTTTCTTATTCTTTAAGCTCGATTACCATGCTGATTACCTTTCTGGTATATTTAATTTTAGTGCCGGTAATGGTGTTTTTCTTCTTAAAAGACAAAACACTCATTTTAACTTGGTTAAGAAGTTTTCTGCCTTCCGAACATGCTGCTGCACAACGTATTTGGATTGAAATGAATAATCAAATGGGTAACTATGTCCGCGGCAAAGTGTATGAAATCATTATTATCGGCGCGGCAACCTATGTGGCTTTTATTTTATTCAATTTGAATTATTCTTCTTTGCTGGCGGCGTTGGTCGGTTTATCGGTGGTAGTGCCTTATATTGGGGCTGCGGTTGTGACTGTGCCGGTGGTGTTGGTTGCCTATTTTCAATTTGGCTGGACTTCTGAATTTTTCTGGCTCATCACTGTGTATCTGATTCTGCAAGGCATTGATGGCAATGTTTTAGTGCCGCTGCTGTTTTCTGAAGCAGTGAATTTGCATCCGGTCGCTATTATTGTGGCTGTCTTGGTTTTTGGCGGCTTGTGGGGTTTTTGGGGGGTGTTTTTCGCTATTCCGCTGGCGACTTTGGTGAAAGCATTGCTGGCGGCTTGGCCACGCATTCCCGAAGAACAAACGCTGGCGTAGGTGTTCACACCTCCCTACTAAACCCCCTCCCCTAAACCTTCCGGGTCTTCAGGACCTGCGAGGGTTTTGCACGGGGGACCGAATGGTTACGCAACGTCAGTTATTCAATTTCAATCGCTACGGGTTCTGCGCGAGCCTGTTGCGATGCGCGAGGACGGAAACTATCAACACGCGCTGGCGGGAAATTTTGCCAGACGATGGTGGACTCGGTGCGGATGAAAAACTGGTCTTGCTCACGGCAGGATGTGCCACGTAAATCGTAAGTAAATTGCACCATTAAACCAGAATCGCCGAGTATTTCTTCAATTTGGCGTAAAATGGTACGCACTAGGGGCGAAGGCAGTGAGCGCAACGGCAGACTGGAAACCACTGCATTGACTTTTTTGCCCTGACTGCCAAGCAAGGTTTTTAGTTGTGCGGCATCTCCTTCAATAATACGCAGCTGCGGAAAACGTTGGCGCAAATAATCTGCCATTGATTTTGAGCGTTCTAAGACGATTAAGCGTTGCGGCGCGACACCGTGTTTTAATAGGGCGGCGGTAATACTGCCCGTACCCGCGCCTAATTCCAGCACTAAACCCTGCTCATGCTCAATCACTGGTCGCGCCATGGCGTAACCTAAATAACGGGAGCTGGGACAGGCTGCACCGATAGCGCGTGGATTGGCGATGATTTCGCGGGCAAATAATGCCAGTGAAGAGGGTTCTTGTCCGACTGCGTTTTCTAGTATGCTGGTTTTTCTAGTAAAACGACCGCGCAACCAATCGCGCTTGGGGTGATTAATTAATAAGTTGGGGTCTGTTGAAGGGGACGGTTTAAGCAGGTTGTGAACCGATTGACGCATACGTGTCCAAGAACGACGCAGGGCTGTTTTCATAATTATTGTTCTCCACAGTGATAAGCACCCTCGTGCTTTGTTGTTTGTTGACGGCGTGTCAAACTGACCATTTGACACAGGTTGCCAAGCTATAGTACACAGCTCAAGCTTTGCATTTACAGGTTAAGATGGGTATAAATCGGGTAGTGTGAGTACAATGGATGCGCATCAAGTTTCCCGTTATGTTGCAATAAGATGACAAATAAATGACAAGTTGGGGCATTTTACGACATGAGCCGATTGAATAAAAATTCATTTTTTCCAACGCGCCAGGTTTGCGCAGTTTTCGCGCTAGGATTCCTGCTGTTTTTGCCTAGCATGCAGGCGGAAGAAGTGCCCCCAGAAGAAAGCGCGCCGCCCAAGATCACTAATGTCTGTCGAGGCAAACCGATGGAGCAAGCCGCTTGGTTGGATCATACCCACGAGTATTTATCGACTAATGTGTGTAAAACCGCAGTGTGGTTTGATGAGTTTTTTGGTGATGCCCGTGATGTAGAAGAAAATGCTGATCGTTTTATTAGTGTTATCAATTCGTTGGAGTGGGATGAGCTGAATGAATTGGATTACAACTTAAAGGTGCGGGCGCGCATTGAACTGCCACGCTTTAAAAAATTTGGCAAATCTTTAAGCCTTATTTTGACCGGAGAAAGCAGTGCCGATGTCAATAATGTTTTTCCCGAAGACGAACAAATTATTGAGGAAAATCCCACCACGCAAGGCGACACAGCAGCAAAACGCGCTTTGTCTTTGTTGTGGGATGTCAAGCGTGATGCCCACGCTGCTTTTTCATTTGGCTCTAGTATTCGCTTGCGTTCACGCCTTAAACCCATGTTTAATGTGCGTTATCGTTATACTTATGGCTGGGATCGGCAGCATCTAGTGCGTGCGACGCAAAACCTATTTTGGGAAGAAAGCGAAGGTTTTGGCGAGCGTACCCGACTCGATTATGAAATTTTGCTTAAACCCAAAACCCTATTACGCTGGAGTGCTTCGGGCATGTATTCGCAAAAAAGCGAAGGTTTTGAATGGGGTATTGGCGGTTCTTTGTTTCAAAATCTATCCGCCAAGCGTTCCGTGTCTTTAGATTGGACAACGGTGGGCGATACGCAGCCGCGCTCAGAAATTAACCAACATCGTTTAGGCATTCGTTATCGGCAAAATTTTTATCGCCCTTGGTTGTTTTTTGAAATTGAACCGGCTGCATTTTTTCCCATTGAAGATAGTCACCGTTTGAATTTGGGTATTACGCTGCGCTTAGAAATACAGCTTGGTCGAAAGCGCGTATAAACACATCCGGCTTTATCTTATAGGTAAAAAAGCCGTTGCGTAACAATTAGTTAATGAGGAAACATTGTGTCTCAAGCTCGTCGCCAAACACGCCGTAAAAACACCACGCAAAGCAATATAGTCAGTGCTGGTTTACGCGAAATTGTGTTTATCTTTTTTTGTTTTGCCTCGCTGTATTTATTCGTGTCGCTTGCCACTTACGATCCGCTGGATCCGGGTTTTTCGCACAATCCAACCGCACCGGCAGCGGATCAAATTCGCAATCAAGGCGGACTTGCCGGGGCTTTATTTGCCGATTTGTTTTTCAAATGGTTTGGCTATTTTGCTTACCTGTTCGCCTACATGGTGGGCTATTTTGGCTGGCTCATTTATCAAGGTCGTCACCATGATTTATTGGCAGAACCCAAGCATTTAATCATTCCTAGTCTTGGCTTTGTGCTGACACTGACCGCTGGCTGCGGTCTGGCGATTGTGCATTTCGCCGCTGAAAGTGCCTTGCTGCCCAGTCACGCGGGCGGCGATCTTGGCACTTGGATCGGACACGGCTTACAAAACATGCTCAGTGCGTTAGGCGCGACACTGCTGTTATTGGTATTATTTTTTACCGGTGTCACCATGCTGACTGGCTTGTCTTGGCTCAAGCTGATGGATCGGCTGGGACTAACCACGCTGTATTATTTGCCGATTCTTTCCAGCTATATACGCTACACCATCCTGCCTTTTATCACGCAAAAAAGCCGCGCTGCATGGCAGTGGCTAAACACAAAAATCCAGCAAATCTGGCAATTTTATCGAGAATACCAGCGCAAACGCCGCACCGCCCGCGCTGCACAAGAAGCGGGGGATGAACAACTACCGCAACAAGTCAGAAATGCGTTAGAAGACGCGCCGCCACCGCCTGAACCGATAGTCCCGTCACCCGAAGAGGCGGCGCAAGCTGCCGCTGATCTTTTGTCCGACAAAGAAACCGCCGCTTCCGCACAAGAACCCGTGAGTTTGTTGCCCGATTTACAGCTTCTACCCTTGACAAACACATCCAATGCGCCAAGCCGCGCCCAAGACCAGACCGAGTTACAACAGCAAGTTGTAGCGGCTTTGCAGGCGTTAGGCGAGACGGAAGCCAAAGTCGTGGCTCTGCACCCAGGTCCGGTCATCACCCGCGTAGAAATTCAGCCGGGCAAAGAGCAGCTCAGTCACGTCGTGCGCCTCGCCGAGCAGTTGACCGAACAACTACAAATCACTGGCGCACGCGCCCTTGATGCCAATACCGAGTCGCTGACTTTAGAAATACCCAACAAGCATCCCGAAGCCATCGATTTAGGCGAATTGTTACAAGTCGCCGCCTATAGCGACAGCCGCTCGCCGTTAAGCCTCGCGCTCGGCAAAGACATTAACGGCTATCCGATTATTGTTGATTTAGCGCGAATGCCGCATCTGCTCATCAGCGGCACGCAAGCCGCCGACATTAACACCGCGCTGCACGTTTTTTTGCTCAGTCTGTTATTTAAAGCCACGCCACAGCAAGTACGTTTAATATTGGTGGACTCACGGCAAAAAGTCTTTACGCCCTATCGAGAACTTTGGCATCTGCTCACGCCGATTGTCGCCCACCCTGATGCCATGCTTGACAGCTTTGACTGGTGCGCCAGCGAAATGGAACGCCGTTACCGTCTCATGGCAGGCGTGGGCGTGCGCAATATTGACGGCTACAACCGCCATATTGAAGAAATACAAGCTCCACACAGCGAAGAAGAAACGCCGGATGTTTGTGAAACCCTACCCTATATCGTGATTGTGTTACACGAAATTGCCGAACTCAACAACAGCGAGGAGGGGCGGGAAATCGAAGAATTAATGACCCGTTTAGCCCAAAAAGCCCGTGCTGCCGGCATTCACATGATTCTCGCCAGCCACCAGCCGACAGTCAATGTGATCACCGGCTTAATGAAAACCAACTTCCCGACACGCATCGCCTTGCGCGTTGACAACAAAACCGAATCACGCCACATTCTCGGACAAAGCGGCGCGGAATACTTGCTAGGCGCGGGCGATATGCTCTACTTGACGCCCGGCAGCGGCATTCCCACCCGCGTCCACGGAGCGCGAATCGATGTACAGACAGTCAATAAAGTGATTAACCAACTGAGAAAGTTAGGTAAACCACAATACTTGGATTTAAGCGATCTGGGCTAATCTGGAGATTAGCCTTCCCAAGCTGGGCTAATCTGGAGATTAGCCCTCCCAAGCGGCTCCCAAGAACGGTATAACAGGACTAAACATGAGTTCTCGTCTTCTTAAGGCGCTGGGTACAGTCAGCGGCTTAACCTTTTTATCACGTATTTTAGGCTTTCTGCGCGACATGGTAATCGCCCACAGCTTCGGTGCTGGCAGTGGCGTAGATGCCTTTTTAGTCGCCTTCAAAATCCCCAATTTCATGCGCCGCCTGTTTGCTGAAGGCGCGTTTGCGCAGGCTTTTGTGCCGGTTTTAAGCGAGTACAAAACCCGGCGCGATCACCTCGCCGTACAAGACCTGATCAACCATGTTGCTGGCACATTAGGCGCGGTGCTATTGCTGGTCAGCTTGCTCGGAGTGTTCGCCGCCCCGCTGTTTATTATGCTTTTCGCCCCCGGCTTCTTGGGCGACAGCGAAAAATTCGCCTTAAGCAGCGACATGTTGCGCATCACCTTTCCCTACATTTTCTTCATCGCCCTGACCGCCTTTGCAGGGGCTATTCTCAACGCTTACGGACGCTTTGCGGTCCCCGCATTTACCCCGGTGTTGCTGAATATCTGCTTAATCAGCGCGGCTTTATGGTGGTCGCCCAGCTTTCAACAGCCCATCATCGCGCTGGCTTGGGGGGTATTAATCGCGGGTTTGGCGCAGTTTTTATTTCAACTGCCATTTCTTGCCAAACTGCATTTATTGCCCAAACCCATTTTCAAACGCCATCCGCACGAAGGCGTGCGGCGCATTCTCAAACTCATGCTGCCCGCCGTTTTTGCCGTATCGGTGACGCAAATCAGCTTATTGATCGACACCCTCATGGCTTCCTTTCTGGTCACCGGCAGCGTCGCTTGGCTGTATTATTCCGACCGCATGTTAGAATTTCCCATCGGCATCTTCGGTGTCGCATTAGCCACCGTCATGCTGCCCAAGCTCTCGCGCCTAGCCGCCGCCGAGCAACAGCAAGACTACAGCGACACGCTTAACTGGAGTTTGCGCTGGGTGTTTGTCATCGGCATTCCTTGCACATTAGGTTTAATACTGCTTGCCGCGCCCATCATGGCAACCCTCTTCCAGCGTGGCGAATTTCAAGCGATGGATGTCAACATGAGTGCGCAGAGCTTAATGGCGTACAGCGTTGGCTTATTGAGCTTTGTCTTGATAAAAATTCTCGCTGCCGGTTTTTTTGCCCGACAAAACACCACAACCCCCATGCGTATCGCCATCGTTGCGATGTTCAGCAACATCCTGTTAAATCTGCTGTTGATTGTGCCGCTGGCTCATGCCGGCTTGGCGCTTGCCACCGCGCTCTCCGCCAGTCTCAACGCCGGCTTGCTATACCTGCACTTGCGCCGCGCCGCGCTCTTTCAATTACAAGCCGGCTGGTCGCTCTTTTTCCTGCGCTTAAGCCTCGCCGCCACCGCTATGAGCGTGTTGCTGTGGTGGGGAGTACCCAGCACCGACTGGTGGGTCACAGCAGACGAATGGGCGCGTGTACAGCAGTTGACGCTATGGATAGTCGCAGCGGCAGTGCTTTATTTAGCCATGCTAGGCTTAAGCGGCTTGCGTCCGAAAATGCTGCTGCAATAACCCATGTCCAGCATCCCCTTGACAGCCCACGAAGTGTTTGGCAAACCCGCGCCGCGTTTTTACTTAGGTGCGGTTATTCTGTTTTGGGGCTGGCAAAGCCAGCAGCTAGGCATTGCTGTCGCTATGGCGGTGCTGGCAGAAAGCGCGGCTGTGTGGCAAAAACATATCGGCATGAGCTGGCACATCACGGATAAAGATTTCAATCGCTTGGCTGACTTGAGCGTT
Organism: uncultured Thiomargarita sp.; assembly: GCA_964582525.1. Classification (GTDB taxonomy): domain Bacteria; phylum Pseudomonadota; class Gammaproteobacteria; order Beggiatoales; family Beggiatoaceae; genus BB31. Next base: position 55,575 of record CAZOSP010000002.1, read on the forward strand.
ATTTTGTGCGTGTTGACAATTTTCTATTTTTTTAATAAACAATCAGTTGAAGGCTTATTTTCAGTCTTAGGCTGGCTTCCCGCACTGATTTTTTTACTCCTATTGGGGCAACTTTACAGCACCCGCCAACACCTACCGCTGACCGCCTTGTTTTGGTCTTTACGCATCGCAAAACGGCAAAAATCCAACCCGCTACTCGCCGACAACCCGTTGCTCCACATGCGCATTGATGCAAGTTACCCCTACGTGGTGCTATGCCTGCTCTCAGCCAGCGTATTCCAGCAGCCGTATTTTCTGCTTGGCGTATTTGGCTTTTTCGCTTGGGGACTTTATTACTCGCGCTCAGCACGCTACCCGCTGGCGATATGGCTGCTTGCTTTAGCCCTCGCCGGTGCGGGCGGTTATGCCGGACAAAAGGGCATTCAGCAGTTACAACGCAGCCTAGAAAGTTGGGTATTAGAATGGCTCGACAATCAAGCCTGGCATTCGCGTGATCCCTATCGGCAGCACACTCGCATTGGCGATATAGGTCAACTCAAGCTCTCTAACCACATCCTCTTTCGCGTCAAAGCCAGAGAACCACTGCTAGTACGCGAAGCCAGCTATGACCACTATCGTCAGCAACGCTGGCACGCCCTAAAAGTCGATTTCCAAGCCTTGCCCAATCCTATTGAAACCAGCGGTTGGATACTAGACAACAACCCGCAACATCAGCAGCAAGCCGCTCAACGCCTAGATGTCAGCCTTTACCTCAAACAGGGCAGCGGCATGTTACCGCTACCCGCCAACAGCCTCTCACTCCACGCCCTAAGCGGTCTCGACATACAGCGCAACCAGTTTGACGGCGCAGTGAAAATCGACGACGCGCCCAGCTTGCTGAATTATGGCGTAGCGTATGCGCAAACTCCCCTGCCTGCCCGCCTAGAACAAAAACGCGACGTGCTTTTGCAGATTCCCGAACGCGAACAAGACACCCTGGAGCAACTTGCCCAGCAACTCGGCTTAAGCGATAAACAGCGCAGTCAAGCCGAAAAAATCCGCCGTCTCCAAGACTTTTTTGCACAGCATTTTCGCTATTCCCTAGTACAACGCGATCAACCCAGCTTTGCCACGCCGCTGACCCGCTTCCTGCTCGACACCCGTCAAGGACACTGCGAATACTTCGCCAGCAGCACGGTTTTACTGCTCCGCGCCGCCGGCATTCCTAGCCGCTACGCAGTCGGCTTCGCCGTGCAAGAATACAGTTTCCTTGAGGATGCTTACCTAGTGCGCCGCCGCCACGCTCACGCCTGGGCGCAAGCCTATGTGGATGGACGCTGGATAGACATAGACACCACGCCTAGCGACTGGGGCGAACTCGAAGCCGAAGCAGCAAGCCGCTGGCAATTGTTCGCTGATCTCTGGTCATGGTTCAAGCACGGCATTGACCAATGGCGTTGGCGTGATTCCAGCGGTGACAAGCAGCACCTGCTCTGGTGGCTGATCCCGCTGGTGATTGTTCTGCTATGGCGTTTATCGCTGCATAAAAAATATCGACGCAAAGCCAAATCAAGCCAAGATATGCCGATAAATATCAAAAAATACGGACAAGATTCGCCCTTTTATGCGGTGCTAGAGCAGCTTCAAGCCCGCGGCTACCAGCAAGCCCCCGGTCAATCCCTGCATCACTGGCTGCAACAACTACAAGCCACGCCATATTTTGATACACAACACAGCGCGGCGTTAGCCGCGTTGACTGCCCAGCATAACCGCTACCGCTTTCACCCGCACCGCCCGACCGCGCAAGAAAAACAGCAATTTCAGCAAGCAGTTGACACTTGGTTGTCGCAAGCACAGTAGGGTGCGCGACATCTTTTCGTCGCGCACGCGGGAGGGCGGCAGCTTGGGAGGGCTAATCTCCAGATTAGGCCATCTTTATCTTCGCGCACGCGGGAGGGCGGCAGCTTGGGAGAGCTAATCTCCAGATTAGCCCATCTTTATCTTCGCGCACGCGGGAGGGCGGCAGCTTGGGAGGGCTAATCTCCAGATTAGCCCATCTTTTCGTCGCGCACGCGGGAGGGCAGGATGGCGGGATGGCGCGCATTCGCGTTCGCGCCACAAAAAGACGTGGCGCAAACCCTACTTCACAGCAATATTTTTTCCACGCCCTGATTTTTTACCGCTGCAACAAACTCGCGTTGCCAGTGTTTGCCTAGCAACTGCTCGGCAAGTTCCACCACGATATAGGTCGGCTCAATGTGGGTGTCTTCGCTGTAACGCGCTAAACCTTGCTGGCAGGCGGGGCAGGTGGTAAGGATTTTCTCGACCGTGCCTAACGCGGCAATCCCCGCTGTAAGCTCCGCCTGCTTGCGAAAACGCACTTGGGTGGCAATATCCGGACGCGCAATAGCAAAAGTTCCGGCTTCTCCGCAGCACCGATCAGATAACAAAACTTCTTGATTCATCAGGTTTTTTGCCACATCCAGCGGTTTGTAATGTTTGATCGGCGTGTGACAGGGATCGTGGTATAAATACTTTTTATCGGCAACGCCATCCAGACTCACGCCCTTTTCCAGCAAAAACTCGTGAATATCCAGCAAGCGGCAATCGGGGAAAATATGCTCAAATTGGTATTTGAGTAGCTGATCCATGCAAGTGCCGCAAGACACAATTACGGTTTTAATATCCAAATAATTCAAAGTATTAGCCACGCGATGAAACAAAATACGATTGCCAGTAGAAATCTGCTGACCTTTTTCTTGATGACCCGATGCCGCTTGCGGATAGCCGCAGCACAAGTAGCCGGGCGGCAGCACGGTTTGTACGCCGCAGCGGTACAGCATCGCCAGCGTCGCCAGTCCGATGTCGCTAAACAGGCGTTCTGAGCCGCAACCGGGGAAATAAAATACCGCTTCGGTGTCTTCGTTGAGTTTTTGCGGGTCGCGCACAATGGCGATTTGGCTTTCATCTTCAATGTCAAGCAAACCGCGCAACGGACGTGCGGGCAAGCCGCTGGGCATGGGTTTGTCAAGAAAATGAATAAGTTGCGTGGGAATGCTGGGCTGACCGGTGGTTTTTGCGGGTTGCTGGCTGCTGACCTGGGAGCGGCTAAGTTGGGAGCGGCTGAGTTGGGAGCGGCTAAGTTGGGAGCGGCTGAGTTGGGAGCGGCTGACTTCCAAGTCAGCCGAAACGCCGCCTGCGGCGGCGGGGCTAATCTGGAGATTAGCCACTCCCAGTCTAGCCACTCCCAGGCGAACCATGCCCAGTAACCGATGTCCCAGCCGTTGCGCTGCATAGCCGCCGCGAATCAAAGCAAAACGCATCATGCCAAGCAAACGCGGGTGGCTGACGTTGAGAAATGCCATTGACAAGGCTGCCCCCGGATTGAAGCGTTTTTGTCCTAATTTACGCAAAATATCGCGCATTTTGATGGTGACGTCGCCAAAATCGATATTCACCGGACAGGGATTTAAGCAGCGGTGGCAGACCGTGCAATGTTCGGCAACATCGTTCATTTCAGCAAAATGGCGAATGGCGATGCCGCGCCGCGTTTGCTCTTCGTACAACACGGCTTCGATAATTAAACCGCTGGCTAAAATTTTGTTGCGCGGCGAGTAGAGCAAATTTGCCGCCGGGACATGTGTGGTGCAGTGCGGCTTGCATTTGCCGCAGCGCAGGCAGTCTTTGATGGATTCGTTTAATGCGCCTAAATCGGTGGCTTCGAGAATTAAAGCCTCTTGCTCCACCAAGCGCAAAGACGGCGTGTAAGCACGCTCTAAACCACTCCCCGCCAACAGTTTGCCGCGATTAAAAAAACCTTTAGGATCAACCTGTTGCTTGTAATCGCGGAAGGCGGCTTTGTTGACATCATCGAGAAAGGCAAACTTGGTGAGTCCAATGCCGTGTTCGCCCGAAATCACCCCGCCTAAATCAGTCGCCAACTGCATAATGCGTTCAACAATCCGCTCGGCTTGCTGCAACATGGCGTAATCGTGCGAGTTGAGCGGAATATTGGTATGCACGTTGCCATCGCCGGCGTGTGCATGTAAGGCGATAAACAAGCGGCTGGCGCGGATGCGCGAGTGAATGGCATCCATTTTTTGGCGTAAATCGGCAAATTCGTGACCGGAAAAAATTTCTTTTAAGGGCTGCGCGACAGAGTGCTGGTAGGAAATACGCAGAATGCGGTGTTGCAGCAAGTCGAACACTGAGGGCGATTGCCCTTTAGGGGTTTTTGGCAGTTTCGCTTCCAGCGGAATTTCGGAAAACAAGCTGGCGTGTTCATGGATGGAGCTATCCATATTTGCCAACATGCCTTCCCACTGATCTTTGACCCGTCGCAGCAGGGCTTGAGCGCGTTTGCATTTGGCTTGAAGCATGGCTTGCTCTTCGTCATCGCCAACGCTGGCTCCCACGCTCTGCATGGGAACGGCGGTGCAGAGCGTAGGAATCAGCACCATCAACTCTTCGACTATCGCCAACTTATTTAACGTCGATTGCTCAATATTAATGCGCTCAATAGCATCGCTGTAATCACCCAGCCGCTCCAGCGGAATCACCACATCTTCGTTGATTTTGAAGGCATTGGTATGTTTGGCTATCGCTGCGGTGCGTTTGCGCTCTGCCCAAAAGCGTTCTTGTGCCTCTTGCGACACCGCGATAAAACCTTCGCCATCGCGTGTTTGCGTGGCATTCACCACCGCTTGCGCAGCAACATCCACCGCCGTCGCGTCGTCGCTGACAATATCTGCCAGCAGCACCATTTTCGGCAAACCAGAACGCGCTGCTTTGGTCGAATAATTCACCGCCTTAATGTAGCGATCATCCAGATGTTCTAAACCCGCTAGCATTGCCTGTTTATTTTGCTTAAAATAATCAATGGTTTGCTTGATAGCGGGAACGGCATCACGGACGCTGCCGAAAAATTCCATGCAGACGGTGCGGGTGTGTTTGGGTTGCTGATGTAAGACAAACACCGCCGAGGTCATCAAGCCATCGCAGCCTTCTTTTTGTACCCCCGGCAGGTTGTGCAAGGCTTTGTTGGTCACGTCTTTGCCCAAGCCGATTTTGCGAAACGCCGCACCGGGCAGGGTTAAAGTGTCTTCATGCAATAAATGGTTTTCTACATCAAAACGCCGGACTTTGAACTCAACTTTGGCTTGCTCGTGAATTTTGCCTAGATTGTGCTTTTGCCGCTCAACTTCCAACCAAGCCACGCCGTGCGTTTCATCAGCAACCACCATGCGCCACGACAGCAGATTGTCTAGCGTTGTTCCCCACAATACCGCTTTTTTGCCGCCGGCGTTCATGGCGATGTTGCCGCCAATCGTTGAGGCATCTTGCGAAGTGGGGTCAACGGCGAACACCTGCCCCGCTCGCGCTGCCTGTTCCGCCACCCGCACCGTCACCACGCCGGCTTCCACGCGCACCGTGTGGGCTTGCCGCTCGCTGCCGGGCAAGGTTTGTGTCTGCACCGCGCCGATGCCCTCTAACTTTTCGGTGTTAATCACCACCGCGCTGTCATGCAGCGGCACCGCGCCGCCGGTATAACCGGTGCCGCCGCCACGCGCAATCACCGGCAAATCCAAAGCAATGCAGGCTTTAATCAGCAGCGGAATTTCTGCTTCAGTGTCGGGCGTTAAGACCGCCAGCGGATGCTCTACACGCCAGTCAGTTGCGTCGGTCGAATGCGACACCCGCGCTAATCCGTCAAAACAAATATTATCTTTGCGCGTCAAGCCTTTCAGCGCGGCGGTCAATTTTTGACGCAAATCGCTTTGGCGTTGCAAAGCTTCAGCAAAGGCTTTCACCGCTGCTTGAGCCCGCGTTTCCAGTTGCAAGGCTTGCTGATTGCCATTGGCGCGGGCGCGAATTTGCGCGAGCCGATGACGCAAGGCATCCAGCAATGCCTCGCGGCGTTTGCGGTCTTCTAGCATGTCGTCTTGAATGAAGGGGTTGCGGCTGATCACCCACATATCGCCCAGCACTTCAAATAGCATCCGCGCCGAGCGTCCGGTGCGCCGCTGTCCGCGCAGTTGTTCAATGATGTTCCAACCTTCTTCGCCAAGAAAGCGCAGGATGATTTCGCGGTCAGAAAAGGAGGTGTAGTTGTAGGGAATTTCGCGGATACGGGGGGGATTTTCAGTTGTCATAAGAAACCTAAAATGTGGGGTGGAGGCAGCGCAGCACGTTAGTCATTCATCTAATTTTGCCTGTAACAGTGCGGCGAGTTCGGCAAGGGTGGGGTGTTGAAAAAAATCACTCAGCTCTAGTTGGTCGGGATACGCCGCATCGACGCGCTCGTGAATTTGTGCTAGGGCTAGGGAGCTTGCGCCTAATTCAAAAATATTCCTATTTTCATCAATCACTTGATGGGGAACAACCTCGGCGCAGATGGTTTTGAGTTCGTTTAACAGGCGATCTTGGGAAACCGCTTGGCTGTGTACGGGGCGTGCGAGCAGCTCACATAATTGCTGCTCAATGTCGGCAAATTGCCCTTGCAAGTAGGCTTGCGCCAAAGCGTAACGCTGTATTTTACCGCTGGTGGTTTTCGGGAAGCTGCGTATCGGTAAGACTTGTTGGACTTGTAAACCGCTCTGCTCGTTTAGGCGTTGTTTGATGTGCCGCACGATGGGCAGGAACTCTTCCGCGCTGCCTTTGAAGATGACAAACATCAGCAGTTGCTCGGTGTCCGCTTGCGCATCGCGTACCCCGCAAGCGGCAATTTTGCCCAGTTCTAACCCTTCGCCTGTTTGACAAATGGCTTCTAAATCGTATGGGTAATAGTTTTGTCCATGGATAATAATGAGTTCTTTGGCGCGCCCGGTCAGGTACAGTTGTGCATCCTGTTGAAAACCCAAATCGCCCGTATCTAGCCAGCCGTCCGCATGTAACACCGCTTGCGTGGCGGCTGGGTCGCGGTAATAGCCTTGTGTCACGTTTAAGCCGCGAATCAGCACATGTCCAACTTGGTATTCTGATAATGTCAATCCCGCTTCATCGACAATATTAAATTCGCAATTCGGAATGCTGCGCCCTACGCAGACCAGGCGCAGGCTGTTGGCGGCATCCGCTGGCAGCAGGCGGACGCGCTCGCCGACCTGTAAATGTTGGCGATCGACGCTGAGACTTTGTAGCGGCGACTGGACTTCGGGAAAGGTTACGCCTAGACTGGCTTCGGCAAGCCCATAGACGGGGAACATGGCTTGCGGCGGCAAGCCGTAGGGCGCGAAAGTGGTCATAAATTTTTCGCACAAATCCACAGAAATGGGTTCCGCGCCGTTAAAAATCAGACGCACCGCCGATAAATCAATGCCTTCAAGTTTTTCCGCTTGAAAAAATTTGAGGCAATGTTGATAACCAAAATTCGGCGAGGCAATAATGCTGGCGCGTTTTTCTGCGGTTTTTTCTAGCCACAACAACGGACGGCGCACAAATAATTCAGTCGGCATCACATAATGCTGCACCCCCAACACTAAAGGCGTTAAATGCAGACCGATCATGCCCATATCATGGGTCAGCGGCATCCAACTGAGCATCACATCATCGCTGTGCAATCGCCCAGCAGCGATAATGGCGCGGGTATTTGCCAATAGGTTGGCGTGCGTCAGCATCACACCTTTAGGCTGCCCCGTAGAACCCGAAGAAAACTGTAAAAAAGCAATATCTTCGGGCGCAATGTTGGCAATCTGTCCCTCCTGGCTTAAATCCAAAATAGTCTCTATGACTAAGGTTTTGCTTTTAATCTGCGCAAATTCCGCCCGCAAACCCTGTTGTTGGGCGAAAATCTCTAAGCGTTGCAAAATTTTTATCGAGGTCAACAAAAAAGGATTGTCCAGTTTTTGTAAAATGCGAAAAAATTTGAACTTATGCTCGTCACTGTGCCCTGTAGCTACCGAGACAGGCAGCAAACGCCCCAACAAGCCCGCCCAAAATGCCTCAATAAATTGTTGATTATCATTGACTAACAACAGTAACTCGTGACCCGGCTGGAGACCCAAAGCTTGTAAATGGTACAAAAGCCCCAAAGCCCGCTCGCGCAGTTGCGCGTAACTGGTACTTTTTTCCCCTTTTTGACCATTAATATAAGCCACGCCTTGAGTGGAAGAAATATCAGTCAGGAGCGCGTCGGTAAGAGTAGATTTATTCATAGACTATTTTCAATGTAGAGAGAATTAAGCGCGGCGTATTCGCCTGTTTTTAATGAGCGGAAGGCCAACGGTGGTATTTTAAGCGTTTTTTTAAGTCATCATCATTATTGCCAAGACGTAATATCGCTTTATCGACCGCTTGGTTAAAATAGCGATTAGCCGCGTTAAAAGCGCGATTGCCTAAAATCATCAGTTCTTTAGCCTGACTATAAAGGCTCTTGGCATCTTTGAATTGGCGTTTAACAATGCTGCTGCGGTAGCGATGCAAAGTTTTATTGGTCGCCCGCGAAGCAGACGCTTTCACTCTTTCATAACCCTTGCGAGAATCCTCAAAAGCCGCCAGTGCCGCCTTATAATGTCGTTCAGCTTCGGCAAATCTTTGTGCCGCCCGCTTAAATTTTTCCAGCTTAATCTCTTTGTATTTAGCAAAATCACGGTATAAAAAAGCCGCATGAGGCGAGGCTAATTGTGCAAACTTCAAGTAACGACTGCCCAGATCAAGGCTTGCATCACAGGCAGCTATGCTGTCCTTGGCGATTTTTACCGTGCCTTTTTTCCATAAATAAGCCTCTCGATCCGGCTGCCCCAGACACGGCACTGAAAAGCTAAAACTTAGACAAAATACTGCTAAAATAGCCAGGTTATACGGATAAATAGTCATCGCTTTTACCAACCCATTAAGTTGTATGTATCAAATCATCACAGCGCATTATACCCGTAGCCCCGTAGGGTGCGCGACATCTTTTCGTCGCGCACGCGCGATGACGGAAAAGAAGCTGCGCTGTTAAGCGGTTTGTTGAATCTTTTCGTCGCGCACGCGCGATGACAGCAGGCTGCCGAGCATTCGCGTTCGCGCCACAAAAAGATGTGGCGCAAACTCTACGGGTCCTTTCGGACATTATTTTGTGGGCATTCCTAAGCTAAGCCGTTCACATCCTTCTCAAAATCCCTGAGCGCAGTGTCAGGCGGGGTGGTATATGTCCTTTTGCAGAGACTTTTATTTTGACTTGGAGTTTTTAATGTTAAGATTTTTTATGTTATTCAGTTTAATGGTTCTGCTCACCGCTTGCGCTAAAACGCATAAAGCGGTTTTAGTAAAAAACCACTCAGAATTTCCCACAATTGCTAAAGAATCAATCGGCATTTTGCGGGCGGGAGATAGTATTGATATTAAATTTCAATATTGGTCTGATATGGACGATTCTCAAACCATTCGTCCTGATGGTAACATTACCTTACCCATGATTGATGATGTACAAGCCGCCGGACTAACCCCCGAACAACTGGATGAAAAACTCACCCAATTATATGAAACAAAACTAAAACAACCTGAAATTTCCGTGATTGTTCGCTCCTTAGCCAGTCGTGTCGTTTATATATCAGGCGAAGTCTTTACCCCCGGTGAAATGGAACTGAAAAACAAAACAACGGCATTAAGTGCCATTATGGCAGCCGGCGGCTTCAATAAAAGCACGGCTGAACTCTCTAATGTGATTATTATTCGTCACTTAAATGGTAAGCGTTATGCCGCTGCCATCAATCTGCATGATGCTTTAACCAAACCTGAAACAGAACCCTTTTATTTAACTTCTTTAGATATTGTCTATGTCCCTCGTACACGTATCGTTGATCTAAATGACTGGGTAGATCAACATATTGCCAAAATGATACCTTCGCTGGGTCCGCTTAATTACGAAATAACCAAAACAACGGCTGACGGAAGTATCCGCTATGGTTTAGGGCAGTAAATAAAGATTGCCACTACAAGGAAGTAGAATAGATGAAAGCTGTCAAAGTCGATGAACCAAAACCACACCCAACTAAAGTGGATATTGATAACGGTTTTTCCATTCGTGATGCACTCAACATTTTATTCTGTCATAAATGGAAAATTATTTTATTTTTCTTAACCGTCAGTTCTGTCGTTACCATTGTGACGTATCGTACACCTTCGCTCTACAGCTCAAGTGCCACTCTATTAGTGGGTGTTGGACGAGAACGTATCGACATCGCGCCGGTACTTAAACCTTCTCAATCCTTAAATCAAGGACAAATTGAACGTGTCAACAATGAAATGGTGATCTTAAAAAGTCGTTATTTAGCGGCGCAAGCGGCTGATAGCATTGGTCTTTCTAACTTTTTTAAGTTATTCAAAAAGAAAGGCATTACAGAGTTACCCCATCTATCCTATCCGCAAGAAATAGATGAAAATAGCCCAGCCGCAGATGCAGCGCAGCCCCCAGAAGCAGACAGCCCAGCAGCAACACAACAGCCTAAAAAAAATCAATTAAAATGCCAAATTTTTACTGAACAGGGAAAAAAAAGAGATAGCGATGAATTAAAGGAAAGCTTTGCTTTATTTGCGCAATTATCAGAAGAAAAACAAACTAATTTTTGGCAAGCCTGTCAAGCGGCTATGAATATTATTGTATATAATCTGAGCGTGGAAGCAAAACCACGCAGTTTCATCTTAAACTTAAGTTTCACTACCCGTAATCCTGAATTAGCTCAATTGGTGTTAGAAAAACTAATTATTGCTTACATTAATCGCCATCTCGAACTGCGCGCCCCGAAAGCATCCGTTGATGTCTTTAAGACACGCTTTGAAGAAATGAAAAAAGAATTAGAAAATAGCGAAATTGCCTTATATGATTTTCGTCGAAAAAATCAAATTGCGGAATTAGGTGCGCAAAAAAATATGTTAATCTCAAGAATCGGGGAATTAATTGGCAGAATAAACCTTGTTCATGCTGAGGTAGAATCCTCGAAAAGTAAAATCACAGAATTAAAATTAATTTTGAAAAAATATAAGAAAGAAATTGAAATTCAAAGAATAGAAGGACGGAGCAACCAAGTTGCCGACTCGCTGAAAAGCATGTTATTTAAGTTCAAAACAGAAGAATCGGAAATTTCTTTTTTCTATCCCGACGATTCACGCAAGGTACAAGAAGTGCGCGCACGTATCGCTGAAGTAGAAAAGGCACTAGCCACGCAGCCGGAACAAATTGTTGAAATTACACGCGGCATTAATCATCAATACAACTCTCATCAAAAAAGCCTAGACGATGCGGAGGTTGATTATGTTTCTTCTAAAGCCAAATTATCCATACTCGAAGAAGAATTAGCCAGCCGTCAAGCAGAATTGGCTAAATTCGCTGCGCATGAATTGACGTTAATTCAATTAGAACGACAAGTACAGATGAATACGCAATTATTTCGTGATGAGTTAGAAGTTTTAACCCGTGCTGGTAGTTACCAAGCTCTGAATGACAGTAAAGTTGTTAGTATTGATATTATTGAAACACCTAGCTATAGCACTGAAGTAATTAAACCTAACAAACCTATGAACATTATTTTAGGTGTCATGTTTGGTTTGCTGGGGGGATTAGGGATTGCTTTTTTAATTGATTATTTTGATGATTCTATGAAAACCAATGAAGACGTTAAACGCCGTTTACAATTACCGGTATTGGCAATAGTTTCTTCCCGAGATTTCTATAAATGTATGTAGAGTGTTGAATTAAGCAATGATGAAAATTTATGAAGCTTTACAGCAGGCGGCTAAAATACGTCCGCAATTTGGCAAAAAGACTAAAGTAAAAAAAGTTGATTATTTGCGCACATCTAGCCTTGCCGTTGAAGAACAAATGCTCGGCTTGTATCGCAGCATTATTGCTTTATTACCCAATCGGCGCGGCTGGGGGCGAGCGGTGCAGTTTATCGGATCACGACATGACGAAGGAACTTCAGTATTAAGCCGCGAATTTGCCAAAGTATGTGTGCGTAAATTAGGGGCGTCAGTATTATTGCTGGATGCTGATCCGGAAGGACCTCAACTGGCTTATTTTGATCTAATGCCTGAAGGCGGTTGGAAACAGGCAGTACTGGATGAACATCCGGTAAAACCGGCTATTAAGCAAGTAGGCGACACCCGATTATATGTGAGTCAAATTGCCCCGCCGGGCGAATCCATTACGCAGATTGTTCATGCGCCCGCGATTGAGGGTATTATTGAAGACTTAAAACGCGATTATGATCTGATTGTTATCGACACCCCGCCGGCAATCGCTTCGGCTGACGGTTTAGCCTTATCGCATAAAGTGGATGGCGTGATTTTAGTGGTCGAAGCAGAAAGCACTCGCTGGCAAATTGTGCGGCATACTAAAGAAAAAATAGAACTACGTGGTGGCAATGTTTTAGGCGTTTTATTCAATAAACGTCGGCATTACATTCCTAAGTTTATTTATGAGCGTTTATAAATGAAAAACTGTGATGTAAGAGGAAATGGTGGGCAAATTCCGTGGTGATTATGTATCAATAACAAAATTCATTGGACGGAATTTGCGCACCCTTGTATCTACTTGGCTTGGATGAGCAAATCACGGGCGTTGTAGGTGTAACGGGTTGCGCCGCCCGCCGTGGTTTCACGGAGTGGGTGTAGGTTTGGGTATTGGACATTGTCCGCGTGCGCACCCAAAAGACGGTGCGCACCCTACTTGGCTGAGGGGGAAGTTCCCTTGGTCTACTCGACCATGGCTGACCGCGTAGAAAGGCAAAAACCAAAGGTCACTGTCTCTCGCGCACCAAACGGACGTGCCTGTTGAAGTCACGATGGTCGTAGTTGTCGTAACCATAGCCGAAATGCACGACCCATGCGCTATTTGCATTGTAGGAGACAGGCGAGCCTGACCAGACAATCGAATCAGACGGCGTATCAGGAAAAACAGTGAGATTAATCGCAGGGTTATAACACTTAAGTTCGACAATCGAAGCCAACTCTTTAATATTCGGCAAGCGCCAATCACCTTGCTTGGCGGCATGTTGTAGGGCAGTTTGCCAAGTAAACTCAGTCGCCGTCCCTTGTTCACACTGCTTGCCGCTCATGCCTTCTAAACACCGCTTCCAGACCAGGTTGGTGTGTTTATCTAATACACTGCCATCGATGTTGATACTAAAGCGTGAGTCTGGCGTACTGGCGGTGATAGCATCGTTGCACGTTTGCGCGGCAAGTTGACGGCTAAACACTAACCCCAAAGTAAACAGACAAAACAAAACGACTGTGAGCCAAGACCTTCCAGGTTTTAAAAACCTGGAAGGTCTAAAACGTGCGGTATTTAAGTGCGATAACATAAGGGAACTCCTGCGGGGATATGAATTTGGGTGATGAGGCGGCGTTTTAAGCCACCTTTAAGAAAACCTGCTTCACGGATTTTGACTTGTCGGACATGACGGTGTAAACTTGACAGGTTTGGTTTCTCTCGTTTCCACGCGCCGCGTGGGAACGAGGAAAAAATGTTGCTGGGAGTGCTAATCTCCAGATTAGCATCGCCGCCACAGGCGGTGTCAAGAGCAACAGGAAAGTGAAATACGCCCAACGCATTTAACAAATTCAAGCTGGCATAGGAAATTAGCGTTGTTTGTTGTGGCAGGGCAAAATCGCTTTCCCGTCCACGTTGAATTTGTAACAAAGCATTCGGGAATAAACGACGAAAGTAGGTGACTTGGCTGCGATAGCCTGTAACATTGGCAGGTTGCCATAAAGGATGTAACTTGAAATATGACTGCGCCCTCTGAGCGTGCGGGTCTCCAGACCAGCCCCTGCGGCTTTCAGCCGCCGCAGTGCTAATCTGGAGATTAGCACTCCCAGTCTGCTTAAATAACAAAGACAACCAAGCAAAGCGAGTAAAGACGCGCTGAATAAGCCGATAGCTGTGCGCGTGTTGAAAATGCCCTAAATAGCTGCTTAATAGGGCGCGTAACTGCTCTCTAGGCTCGCGGTAGAGTTTGATACGCCAGCCTGTACGGACAGAGCCAGAAATATACGCTGATTCCCATGCCTGTAATTTTTCGTATAAATTGCCCACCACGCGCCGCCGTACTAAGCGGTAATGCGGACGTACAATATAGCCCAAAAAATCCGCGCCCGCAGACACAGGCGCGAGCTTACTTTGTGGTTTTAATTGCAACTGCAAGCGTTGCTGTAAAAACTCACTGATTTGCTGTTGCCAGTCTTGTAGTTGCAATGGATCAGGATGCAGCAGAATAAAATCATCCACATAACGCAAATAATGTCGGCATTTAAGCGTGTGTTTAACAAATTGATCCAGTTCATTGAGATACACATTGGCAAAAAATTGGCTAGTGAGATTGCCGATGGGTAAGCCTTTGTTTTTACCTAATGCGCCAAAGCGTTTATGCGGCGGCACACGGGCAAAGTCTTGCGCACGTCCAATATATTGCACATCCGCATTAATATCTTGTTTGAGTAGCAGATGACAGAGCCAGCGCAAGACTTCGGCTTCTTGGTGTTCTAGTTTGCCTTGTTTGACGGCTTTGCCCAGACGTTTTTGTAGCAGCTTGAATAAAATCGGGCGGTCGATGCTGTTAAAAAAATTGTGAATGTCGAGCTGTAAAAAACACAAACCTTCTAGGTTTTTAAAACCTAGAAGGTTTAGGGCTTGACTGCGCATAAAATGCTGCAATCGTTCCACTGCTGCATGAGTGCCTTTACCGTCTCGATTAGAATAGAGATCATGAATAAAAATCGGCTCATACAGTGCGGCTAAACGTGGTACGAGCCAGTGATGCACCACCCTATCAGAAAAATCTGCCGCATGAATCTCGCGTGCTTTCGGCCGCGTTGCGACAAAACAGTGGGTGGTGGTGGGCTGGTAGCTTTGCTGTTGCAAGCGAGATAAGGTATTAAACACATTATCCAGCCAACAGACTTCATACTGTTGGCAGTCGAAGGTACGCCGTTTACGCCGTCTGCATTGCAGATAGGCTTGATACAGCGCCCGAAACGTAAATACCGATGCGTTGCCACTTTCTCTCGCGCACCAAACGGACGTGTTTGTTGTTGTCACGATTGTTGTTGTTGTCGTTTCCATTGTTGAAATTCACGACCCATGCGTTATTTGTATTGTTGGAGACAGGCGAGCCTGACCAGACAATCCATTAGCGGATGCAGTTCGATAAGCTGTTGGCATCCTGACGGTAGCCGAAGCTTTTTTCATACCCATAGTTTAGACCTTCTAGGTTTTTAAAACCTAGAAGGTCTTGGTGCATCAGGTCGCATCCGCGCACAGTGACATCAGCACGCGCCAGCACGAAACCTGACAGGTTTTTAAAACCTGTCAGGTTTAATGTGCGGCTTCTGGCTGTCGCTTAGCTAAGCGCCGCAACCAGCCCCCACTCTGTTTGCCCAGACTGATAGTCAATTCAGCCAGGCGTTGGAACTCCGCAAAATTGCGAAATACCTGTAATTCTTTCGCCAATTGTAACTGGATTTTTAAGTCATCGATGGCGCGAATTACGCGCTGTAAATAATACTGAGTTTGCTCCTTGTACTGCCAAGCTCGTGCGAGTAATTGGTTAATTTTGAATACCTGAGTGCGTAATTCGCTACCCAGCGTATATTTATGATAACGCGGAAAATGCCGCACGATTTGTTCAGTTTCTAGCAGTAATTGATTGGCATCGCGTAATATTGGACTGACTTTTCGATACATGGTTTTATCCTATGGGAGATGCAGTTGCTGGGAGAGCTAATCGCAAGACTTAGCTCAAACGGCGTAGCCGTTTCGCGCCGCCTGCGGCTCCTGGGAGAGCTAATCGCAAGACTTAGCTCAAACGGCGTAGCCGTTTCGCGCCGCCTGTGGCTCCTGGGAGAGCTAATCTCCAGATTAGCTCAAACGGCGTAGCCGTTTTGCGCCGCCTGTGGCGGCGGTGCTAAGTCTTACGATTAGCACGCCCAGAGGCACGCCTACCCTATAATTTTTCATGATACAATTCAACAACATCGAGAAAAATAAAATGTCTCAACAAGACTGGTATCAATGGCACAATTTACCTCATTACAACAGCGGAGGTATTTACCAAGTCATTACTTATCGTTTAGACGATAGTTTGCCGCAGAGCAAACTACGCGAACTTGAACAACAACTACAACGCCTAAAACCCGAACAACGCGACACTGCACAACGCCAACAAATCGAAGCATGGTTAGATGCGGGTTATGGCTCTTGTATTCTTAAACACGAAAATAATGGGCAATTAGTACAGGATAGCTTCAAACATTTTCACGGCAAAAAATACGACTTAATCGCTTGGGTGGTAATGCCCAACCATGTGCATGTAATGATTCACCTTTACATAGGGCAAGACCTATGGAAAATCGTGCAATCTTGGAAAAAATACAGTTCCAATCGCTTTGAAATACCGCCCGACATTCGCCAGCCACCGCATTGGCAATACGACTATTGGGATCGCTATGTGCGCAATCAGCAACACTTTCACAATGCGGTATTTTATATTGAAAATAATCCTGTGACTGCGGGGTTAGTAACAACGCCGACGGCTTGGCGGTTTAGCAGTGCAGGAGATGGATGGAATTCTGGGTGCTAATCCCCACTGGGAGAGCTAATCTCCAGATTAGCTCAAACGGCGTAGCCGTTTTTTTGCGCCGCCTGTGGCGGCGGTGCTAATTTGGAAATTAGCACGCCCAGGACGGCGCAGCCGTTTTGCGCCGCCTATGGCGGCGGTGCTAAGTCTTACGATTAGCACTCCCAGCGAGGCGC
>CAZOSP010000003.1:0-70901 GCA_964582525.1 uncultured Thiomargarita sp.
TGTAATAGATTGTTTTCAAATATAATTTATTGCAACACAAATTCCTAGAGAGCCTTTACACTTTGCCAGTTCCCAAGCACCGCTCGGGAACGAGGGCAAGTCATTGATTTTATTATGGGCAAAAAAAGTTTTTCGGCGTTACCTTAAGTTTTGCTATTTTTAGTCCTGATGAAGGGATGCGCTTTAGCACCCATTAGCGAATATCTAAGGCTAAAATGCGCAGCAAATATTCACCATAACCACTTTTGCGCAACGGCTCTGCTAAGGCTTGTAGCTGCGATTCGTCAATGTATTTCATGCGCCAAGCAATTTCTTCAGGGCAGGCGATTTTCAGTCCTTGACGTTTTTCGATAGTGGCAATATAAGCGGCGGCATCCAGTAAGGAATCATGTGTGCCGGTATCCAGCCACGCCATGCCGCGCCCCATGATTTCTACATTAAGTTGTTCCTGTTGCAAATAACGATTATTGACTTCGGTAATTTCTAACTCGCCGCGGGCTGAGGGTTTGATCGATTTAGCAATATTGACTACTTGATTGTCATAAAAATATAAGCCCGTGACCGCGTATGAAGATTTAGGCTCGCTGGGTTTTTCTTCTAAACTCAATACTTTACCTGAACCTTTCGCAAATTCCACGACACCATAACGCTCTGGATCGCTGACTTTATAAGCAAACACAGTCGCGCCTTGTTGCTGCTCGGCACAGCGTAGTAATTGCTTATGAAAATCGTGTCCATAAAAAATATTGTCGCCTAAAATCAAGGCGCAATGATCATCAGCAATAAATGTTTCGCCGATAATGAAAGCTTGCGCGAGACCGTCGGGCGAGGGCTGTACCGCGTAGCTGATATGAATGCCCCATTGTTGACCGTCGCCGAGCAGTTGCTCAAAGCGCGGCGTATCTTGCGGGGTGGAAATCAATAAAATATCGCGGATACCGGCTAACATCAGTGTCGTTAGCGGATAATAGACCATGGGTTTGTCGTAAATGGGTAATAATTGTTTGGAAACTACCTGGGTTACAGGGTGCAAACGAGTGCCTGCTCCGCCTGCTAAAATAATGCCTTTCATTATTGTCTGCCTTGGTTGTTGGTGCTTAAGCGCGTGACGCAAAAAAGTTGAACAATCTGACATAAATCAACAATTTTTTCATCTATTTTTGGGCGCGACATGGGCGGAGGCTCATCGTGCAGTCGCTTCAAACTAACGTGAGTAAAATAACAAACCGTTCAAAAAACAACTGAAAGCTGTTTTTTTAAGCTGCAAAACACAAGGTATGCGGCTCCCTCGCCTGAAACTGCTCTCAGGGATATTGAGTCAGTGCTTGAATCCCAAGTATTTACACTGAATCAATACCTTCGCCAGTTTTTATTAGGCGCATTGCGGTAACTCATAAGTGCGCTCAGGGTCAGTGATTTGCTAGCATAATTGAAAATCAGTTTAGCATTTTGCTCAACGAATTTCAATTAATAATTGACTAATCAAATACTTAACGGAATGGCAGTTTTTCGTGTTCCCGTTCTCTGCTGGATGGCGAAGGTATTGTTAAATTTGATAAAGCAAAAAATGCGGTTTCTGGTGGGTATGCGTATAATCCGTGTTACCCTTAAACTGTTCCCATCCTTATTGAAACAGAGAGACCCAACTCATGCGCTTACTCAATTTATCCTTAGTAATTCTGTTATCTTTTAGCCTTGTTCTGCCCAGTCTTGCGGTGCAGATTACCACGCCGCAAACCGCATCCCGCCTTGTGCAAGAATTGCTCAATGATTCTCAAGCTTGTACTACGGGCTCGATATTTAGCAACTGCAGTTACACGGGTGCGGAAGAAGCTGCGGGTATTTTCAGCGATGGATTAGCCAGCGGTTTTGATATAGACAGCGGCATTATTCTCAGCACCGGTAAAGTGGCTGATGCAACGGGTCCCAATTTTAGCGATGGCAAAACCACTGCCTTTAATCTGCCCGGCGATACTGACTTAAATACCCTGTCTGCCGCCGGCGAGAGCCGCGATGCGGCAGTGTTGGAATTTGACTTCCTTGCTCAAGGGCAAACCCTGAGCTTTCAATATATTTTCGCCTCTGAAGAATATAACGAGTTTACCCATTCAGATTTTCGTGATGTGTTTGGTTTTTTTCTTAATGACACAGCCGATCCAAATAATAAAAGCAATCTCACCCGCGTTTCTATTAACAGCATTAATAAAAGCAGCAATGCGGCGCAATTTGTCAATAATGATTTCAAGGATTTCGATCAGGTTGCGCCGTTAGATACCGAATACGATGGCTTTACGCGCTTAATAGAAGCCAGTGCCAGTCTGACACCGGGCAATACTTATCATTTCAAAATGGCGATTGCTGACGTGCGCGATGCGGGTTTTGACTCCGCTGTGCTGATTAAGGGCTTTTCTACCTTGCCGCCGAAATTACAAGTGACTGTAAACGCTGTAGAAACAGCCAACGGCGCGACACTTGATTTTGGCAGCACCGATGCCGGCAGAGCGATGCTTAAATATTTAACTTTTGGCAATATTCAAGCAAACTCAGCCGCTTTAAGTTTAAGCAATGTCAGCCTACCCACGGGTTTTAGCCTGTTAGATGCGTTACCGCGTGAACTCGCCGCCGGCACAAGTGTTGAAGTGCGCTTGCGGTTGGATGCCATGGGCGCAGGTAGTTTTAACGGTCGCTTTTCTGTCACTAATAATGATGCAGATAATAATCCGTTTATTCTCGCCCTCAGCGGACAGGTGCAAGAATTATTTGGGGCGGCGCGTTTTACCCATAACACCGCAGTCCTTGCCAACCAGCGCGGTGTCGTTGATTTCGGCACCATCACGCAAGGCGCGTCTAGCCTCGCCAGCATCACTTTGGAAAATATCGGCAATGCCGATCTGAATATTAATAGCAGTAGCCTCACCGGCGCGGGATTTACGCTACTCAATGCCCCCAGCGGCACTTTGCTTGTCAACGAGACGCGCACTTTTCAAATCCGTTTAGATGCCAACGCAGTGGGTCATTTTAGCGGACAATTTAGCCTCAACAGCGATGATCCCGGTAACAATCCTTATCGCTTTCGTGTCGTCGGTGCAGTGCAAGCGGCGCAAGTGGTTACGCCACCCGCCAGCGCAGAACCCATTCCCACCCTGTCCGAATGGGCGATGATCTTGTTGTCGCTGCTGTTATTCCTCATCGCGGCGCGGCATTTGCGTGCGCCGATTTAATCTCTGATGCGTTAATCCTTCTCAAGGTCCTACCGGTCGAGCTTTATAGGCTCGTTCCGTAGGTGTACCTCAAGCCGCTGCCCAGTGCGGTGTAGCAATGCCTTCGCCCAAATCTGCTTCTACTAAACGGCGGCGCACCTGTAGCAAATGCGCCAACAAAGCGGGTTCAAATGTCTCATATTTTTGCGTATCGGGCAGCCGTTTAACCACCACACCGAGCAGCTCGGTAATCGCATTACCGATGGAATTTTGACTAATAGTTACTACCAACTTGCCCGCATCATTGCGATAAATCAACTGCTTAAATGCCGGTTGCCAGCGGATGGCATTGGCGTACTTGGCATCTGCAATGCAGTGATCGCGGACTTTTTTCGCGGGCGCGAGAAAATCATTATTAAATAACAAGATTTGCTCAACTGCCTGAGGAAAATAGACGTCTTTCGGCATGGGCGCATTGCGGGTTGACACCTGACTAAAGAACACGCGATAAAAATCAATAAAGCCCTTGAGAATTTCATCGTATTCGCGCCAAAAACGCACATCGTGCAGAGCTTCCCGCCCGCCCTGAATTTCCCAACAAGGCAGACCCTGCGGATAACCGGTCAGCTCAATGCGCGACTCGCTGCCGCTCATGGGTTTTAATATCTGTAAATCCAACGCCTTATCGAAAAATTCCCGATAAACATCTCGCAGATAAGCTTGGAATAAGCTGTGCTGTCCGCCATCGGTTAAATTAGGGTTATTTTCATCTGCCGCATCTGCTGAACGCAGTGCGTCTTTTTTGAACACCATAAAATGATTATGCAGCATACGAATACTCGGTACGCCTGGCGAAGTCAGGGGCCAAGTCGCATCGAGACTTGCCTCGCCGGCTAAAATCAGCGCATCGTCGGGATCAGGGTATTGGTCTAACATGTACTCAATAATCACCTGATTCATGCGATTCCAGACATGCTTAACCTGTTCCGGCACCTGGGTACGGCGTACCGGTCGTCCCAAAGGATTTAAGATGGTCTTGGAGGTATTATAAATAATTGAGGTATCAAACTCGCTGCTATGTCCCAACGCTTTGCGGTATAGCAACAAATTTTCAGGGTTTATCAACAAGCCATTATTATTGATTAAATCGTTAAGATTTTCTGTGCTGTTGAAAAATTCATTAGGCTTCATGCCTTCCGGCACATCCAGCGGAATAGGGCGAAACGGGGTAACGATTTCGCGTGGACAAGATTGCATATACAGTTCTCCATGATTGAGGTAGGCAGGTGTATTACAGGCGTATTAGCTGCGCTCGCTGGAAACCGTTCTCAAAATTAACGCAAACGGCGCGAAGGACGCAAACCTGAAACACTGATAAAAGGCTCGCGCCCATCAATAGGTCATGCTTTTTTCTCTAGCTCCAGACAGCACTGAATAGGACTGGCAGCGCTTAACGGCGTTTAATCAACGTTCCCACGCCGACATCGGTAAATATCTCTAACAACACTGCATGAGCGACGCGCCCGTCAATAATGTGTGCGGCGTTGACACCGGATTGCACCGCATCTAAAGCGCACTGAATTTTTGGCAACATGCCGCCGTAAATCGTACCATCAGCAATCAAATTGCTGACTGCTTCGGCATCCAAACCCGTCATTACATTGCCGGACTTGTCCAAGAGACCAGCGGCATTGGTCAACAACATGAGTTTTTCCGCTTGCAACACCTGCGCGACCTTGCCCGCGACTAAATCGGCGTTGATGTTATAAGACAAGCCATCTTCGCATACGCCAATCGGCGCAATAACCGGAATAAAATCGCCATGCACTAGATGATCAATCACGCTGGTGTCGATACTTTCCACTTCGCCAACATGACCAATATCAATAATTTCAGGCTCTTGCAATGCTTGATTGGTGCGCGTAAAAAGCAATTTGCGAGCGCGAATGGTGTCGCCATCTTTACCCGTCAAACCGACGGCGCGTCCGCCTTGGCTATTCAACAAGTTGACAATTTCCTTGTTGACCAAACCGCCCAGCACCATTTCAACCACGTCCATAGTGTCGCTATCGGTGACACGCATTCCTTGAAAAAATTCACTTTCCTTGCCCAAGCGTTTGAGCAAGTGACCAATTTGCGGACCGCCGCCATGTACCACGACGGGATTAATGCCGACTAATTTCATCAGCACAACATCACGCGCAAAACTCTTTTTTAGCGCGTCGTCAACCATGGCGTTACCGCCGTATTTGATGACAATCGTTTTACCCGTGAATTTACGAATATAAGGCAGTGCCTCCGCTAACACTTTTGCGGTGTTCATTGCCGCTTCTATAGACAAACTCATGGATTTCACCTAATTCCGTGCAAAGCGGCGAATTATAGCACTCCATTCTAGTTTGTGGTAAGTGCTATCAAGTCTTCAGAGGGGATACTTATATGCTCATATAGGTTTTGCAAGCCTAGAGGGTTTACGTCCGCCTACTTTCGGGCATTATTTTTAGATGGGGCTGTTGACGAAGGAGGCGACATCGGCGGGCAGGGTGATGGTGAAGGTACTGCCTCTGCCTAATTCACTGTCAACCGCAATATCGCCGCCCATGATTTGACAGAATTGCTTGGTAAGCGCGAGACCTACGCCGCTGCCGCCAAATACGCCGCCGGAAGGCGCGGCTTCGTCCATGCGCGTGAAGGCTTGGAAGAGTTTGCCCATTTGTTCGGCACTGAGACCGATGCCTTCGTCGCTGACTTTGAAAATCACCCAGTCTATGCCATCGCGGGTTTCACGGGTGGCAAATAGGATTATGACGCTTTGTTTAGAGAATTTGCTGGCATTGCTCAGCAGGTTTAATAAATTCTGCCGTACTTTGGTGACATCTGCGTTCATGGTGCCGAGCGCACCTTGCAATTCCAACTTGAGAATATTTTCTTGTTTTTCTACCAGCGGTTGCACGGTATTCGCCACATCTTGCAGCATCGGCGTAATGTCAAAGTTCTCTAGGTAAAGGTCCATTTGGCTGGATTCGATTTTGGATAAATCAAACAAGTTGTTAATTAAATCGAGCAGATGATAACTGGCACCGTGAATTTTTTGTAAATCGGGAATGAAATCAAAATGCCCCAAGTCTTCTGCGTCTTCTTGTAAGATTTCTGTGTAACCAATAATGGCATTCATCGGCGTGCGTAATTCGTGGCTCATATTGGCTAAAAATTGTGCTTTTGCTTGTCCGGCATGATGGGCTTCCAGGCGCGCTTGCTGGGCTTCGTGCTGGCTTTTTTGCGCATTGCTTTTGAATTTCTGCGCTTGCAGCTTGATTTGTTGTAACTGCGCTTTGGCTTTACGTGCAAAGATTTTATATTTACCGTTTTCTTGCTCTGCGTGAGTAAGCAAGCGGGTTTGTTCTGCCAGCGACCGCGCTAAACCGGTTTGACGCTCCTCGCATTCGCTGAGATGTTGTTGGTGCTGTTGTACGTCTTCTATGCAGCTTTGTAATTGATGGATTTGGATGTTTAAGACGTGCAGCAGTTGTCTATTCAGGGCTTGTAATTCTCGCGCCCCATGACCGGGGACTGCCAAAACGTCTGGCAATTGTACTTTGGGATTGGTGGTTAGAGTGTGCAAAGCCTGTTGTACGCGGCGTAGCGGGCGAGCAAAGTGCGAGAATAATAGCATCAGCGTAACAATGATTAACACCAGCAGCCCGCTTCCCAACAGCCAAACGGGGGTTTTGCTTGGAGTCACTTGCAATTCATCTATCGCTTGATACGCCACTAAAGTCCACGGCAGGGATTCTAGCGGTCGGCTGTAAAGGAGGTAATCACGACCGTCCGCTCCGGTCATACGCACTGCGTCTCGCGCTTCTACGAGGATATTTTTCCATGCTTCAGCTTGGCTTGTGTTGCCACGATAAAGGTTGTAGCTGAGGCGATCATGGGCTTCAAGCAGATGCGTCGCGCCGTATTCGCGGTCTTTATTTGCGCCGCTACGACTGAGTTGTAAACCTTCTGAATAATCAGCCAACAGCAAGCCACCAGACGCGCCAAAGCTTTGTTGTTCAATTTGTTCAAAAAAACTGTCCGTTAAAATATCTACACCTACCATACCTTGAAATTGATTCTTATCATAAATGCCTTGCGTGATGCTGAAGACTCTAGCTTGGGTATAGTTTTTATCAAAATAGACCGGCGTAATATGAGTATTTGGGCTACTTTTATTGATGTGATACCAATTTTCTCGCTCATTTTTTAAGTAATGCGCATCGTTCCAGGTTTTGAGGCGCATTGAATCAGGCGTGTTATAATTTTCTGTATCGCGCCGCCGCTGGTTCTTAAAAACTACGGCTAACATGGCGTTTTCATTAAAATATTTTTCTGCGGTTTGGCGTTCAAAAGCAAAATAATGGCTAAACTGATGTGCATACAGACTTAAATTGCGCGCCATTAATTTTTTTACATAAGCGATGTCGGCTTGCTCAACGGGTTGTTTTGCACTGAACAAAGTCACGTATTCACGCAGTAATTGCACTGAATGACGCGCTTGCTGAATTTGCTGATTGAGCTGCAAGACTTGGCTGTCTGCACGATGTAACAAGGCTTGTTGGGCTAATTGTGACTGCTGCTGCCGCGCATCTTCTGCCACAGCGTGTAATAACAGAGCGGTCCCTAACAATAGTAATAGCAGCGCAGCAAATAATAATGGGAAAGTGACCAGACTTTGCAGTCGCTGCAAACCCAAAGCACGCCCTAGACATTGCCACAGGTTCGCCCACGACTGCCAAAAGTGTTGCCATAAGGAATGTTGAGCGGACATCAGTTATCTCCACCGTTTATCGATAAAAGCCCCGCATCAATAAAGTGATGTTGAGGAAAGTTGAGCATATTTTGGGGTTCATGGCACATCATTAGCGTTTTCCAACAAATTATCATCGAGTGTTTGAGCAGGTTTTTTATGTGATTTCTACGGCTCATCGTGTGAGTCCAGCGGGGTCTTGCAAAGCCACATTAGGGGTTAGAAACGCGGCGTTACCACTGAGGACAGTCGCATGGATTATGCCAAACACTTAAGCTGCGCGGCGGCAGTGATTTGGCATTGACACTCAAGCCACACAAGCGACTTGACTGCAAATTGGGCGGCAGGCATTTTATACTGTGGATAATGTCAATATAATGGTTTTTTATTCATTGACAGTGATTCAGGCGACACGCTTGGTGCTTTTACTGCAAAATATCGCTTGAGGCGTAACGCACCCGTGTCAAGCAATGGCGGTTTGTGCGGCTGTCAGTCTGTTTTGGCAGCGGCGAATCAGCCAGTCCGTCTAAGCGCAGTGATGCAAAATCAAGCTGTTGCAAAGCCTGTTGAAGTTTTAACATCATGTACAAGGTAAATGCAACAGTTTCGCCTACAGCTTGCTATAAAGGCTAGAGTGCCTGAATGCTTATTGTCGAATTTTACAGGAGGTTTTGTTTATGCGTCTTTTATCGGTCATTATTATCACGCGCAATGAAAGCAAAAAAATTGCGCAACATATTGAATCTGTATTGCAGGCAACGGCGCACCTTGACGATGTGGAAATTGTTTTAGTGGATTCCGCATCAACCGATGGCACGCCAGGAATTGCTCGGCAGTATCCGCTTAAAGTCATTGAAATTCCTAGCGATGCGTTTTTTTCGCCGGCGGCGGGACGTTGTATCGGAATGCAGCACAGCAACAGCCAATATATTTATTTTTTGGATGGCGATATGCAGTTAGACGCAAACTGGTTTAACACCGCATTGCCGATGATTGAGGCTAATCCGATGTTAGCGGCGATAGCGGGTAAATGCCATGAAATCAGTTTTAACGAACAAGGACATCAGGTTAGCAAAGAGCAAGACCGCTTTGAAGTGGGCGAGCAAACTCAGGATGTGCGACATTTAGGGCAGTCAGTGTTATATCGCCGTGCGGTTTTAGAGCAGGTCGGCGGTTTTAATCCTTATCTGAGTAACGAAGAAGAACTAGAATTGGGTTTGCGTATCAGTGCTGCGGGGTATCAGTTGCAACGTATCCCAGTCCCCATGACGGTGCATAAAACCCTGTATTATAGCCAAGAAAATCCCAGCGGACTGACCTTGCGACAAATAAAACGTGATTGGAACTTAGAGCGTTATGTGGCATTAGGGCAGGTGTTGCGTCTCTTAATCGGAAATCCCTTTATTTCTGTCTATCTTAGACGTTATCAACGCGAATTGATATTTACCACGTTGTATTTAATTGGACTGGCAAGCATCCTGGTTTCATTCATTGAGCATTCATGGCTATACTTTGCGGCATGGTTCATCGCCATGTTCAGTTTATTTATGTTAAGAAGTGCATTAAAACGAAACTTAAAAGATACGGTATTGTATTTTTTAGATTATTTTTTCAGTAGCTATGGTTTTATTCGAGGCTTTTTTACGCCGCTACCGGCTGCTAATACCTATTGCCCACCGGTGAAAATTTCTAATGAACAAACTTGCTGTCGTGATCATCACCCGCAATGAAGAAAAAAATATTGCCCGCGCCATTGAATCAGTCTTACAAGCGACTAAAGACTTTCCTGATACCCAAGTAGTGCTGGTTGATTCCGTTTCTACCGATCGCACAATCAACATTGCACAAAGTTATCCTATCGATATTATTCAACTCGATTCTGAGTATTTTCTTTCTCCCGCCGCCGGACGTTACGTGGGTTTGCAGCAGAGCCAAAGCGACTATATTTTCTTTTTAGATGGCGATATGCAACTGCATGAAAACTGGTTTAAGCAAGCCATTCCTTTACTTGAAGCCGATGCTCAATTGGCTGGACTGGCGGGCAAATGCCAAGAATTTATTTTTAATGAGCGGGGCGATGAAATCATTGAAGAAAAAGAAGATCGCTTTGAAGTCGGCGAAAAACCCAAACTAACCCACTCGCTAGGGGGTTCAGCCTTGTATCGCCGCGCCGTGTTAGAAGAAGTCGGCGGCTTTAATCCTTATCTCGCCAATGAAGAAGAACTCGAACTAGGCTTGCGTATCAACACCGCCGCTTACAAAACGCTGCGTATTCCCGTACCCATGAGTATTCACTACACCATCTACTACAGCAACGAAAATCCCAGCGGCGTGACCCTGCGACAAGTCCGCCGTGATTGGTGCGTGGGACGCTATAGTGCATTAGGTAAAGTGCTGCGCCTATTGCTCGCCAATCCGCTCCTCAAGGTCTATCTCAAAACCTATAAAAGAGCCTTGTTTTTTATTGGATTTTACCTATCGGGCTTGTTTAGCGCGTTACTCAGTATTGCGCATCTCGATCATCTACCCCTTGTTGTGTGGCTAACGCTGTTGGTCGGCGCCATCTTGTTGCGCACGCTGTACAAAGCCCATCTCACTGACAGCGCTTTATTTTTTCTCGACTACAGCCTCCAAGCCTATGGTTTCATTGCAGGTTTTCTGCTAGGTACGCCGCCAGTCAAACAGTATCAACCACAACTGACATTTATTAAAACGGGCAGCAAACATGTTAGCTAATCGCCGTGTTCAGCTATTGATCGCCTTGCTGTATCTCCTCTGGCTGCGCCTTAGCCGTATCTTCAAACGGCAAGGCACACTGGTTACCCTGTGTTATCACGAAGTCACTGCACAGCAAAAAGCGCGTTTTTTAGCCCAAATGGACATGTTACAAAAACTCGCCAAACCCGTGTTTGCCGATGTTCCTTTACCCCTGCCCCAAGGGCATCATGTAGCTGTCACCTTTGATGACGGCTTTCAAAACCTGCTTGACAACGCCCTGCCCGAACTCGCCCAACGCGGCATTCCCGTCACCCTGTTTATCCCCAGCGGTTATTTAGCGCGAACCCCCGCTTGGCTGCAAAAATATCCAGAGCATGAAGCCCATCACTTGCTCATTATGAGTGAGCAGCAGCTGCGCAATTTACCGCCTGAGCATGTGCATGTCGGCTCGCATTCGGTGCATCACGCGCATTTGCCGGAGCTAGATGCACACGCCCTGTATAGCGAATTGAACGACTCCAAACAGCAGCTAGAAACAATGCTAGGCACTCCCATCAACCTGCTGGCATTTCCCTACGGCGAATGGAATCCAGCGGTTTTGCGGGCAGCCCAACAAGCCGGCTACAAGCGCGTTTTTGCCGCCGATCCGGAACATCATAGCGATGACTTTTTTCACGACCGCGTAACCCTCACGCCCGATGACGGACTACTCGAATTTAAGCTAAAAATGCTCGGCGCGTATCATTGGCTGCCTGCTGCTGACGCTGTGGTACAAACCATCAAAAAAGCAAGCCGATGGCGCGTAGCTAATAACAAAAAGCACTGATTCTTAAGAGATTTTTACTAAGATGAGATTTTATGGATAAAAAAATTGAACATTATGTGGTATTCGGTAATCCCATTGCGCATAGCAAATCACCACAAATTCACACTGAATTTGCCCGACAAACCGGGCAGGCGATGAAATACACTGCACGTTTAGCCGACATCGGCGCGTTCGCAAAAGCCTTGCAAACTTTTCAAGAAGAAGGCGGCAAAGGCTGTAATATCACAGTGCCATTTAAGCCCGATGCGTTCGCAATCGCCGATCAATTAAGTGAACGCGCCGAATTAGCGGGGGCAGTCAACACCTTATGGTTTGATAAACAAGGACGGCGCATTGCCGACAACACCGATGGCGTAGGCTTGGTCACAGATTTATGCAGAAACCATCAAGTCAGCTTAAACCATAAAAAAATTTTATTACTGGGTGCCGGAGGTGCTGCTAGAGGTGTACTCGCGCCATTGCTAGCGCAGCAGCCCGAACAATTGGTCATTGCTAATCGTACCCTCGAAAAAGCCCAGACACTGGCGCGATTGCATCCTCACGCGCCGCTTCAAGCCAGCGGTTTTAAGGATTTAAGCGGACAACGCTTTGATTGCATTATTAACGCGACATCAACGGGCTTGCAAGGCGAAATTCCACCTTTGCCAGAAGGGATTTTAGATGAAAATACAATTGCTTATGACATGCTGTACGCAAACACGGCCACGCCTTTTGTAGGTTGGGCGCAAGCACAAGGCAGCATCGCTTTTGATGGCTTAGGCATGTTAGTCGAGCAAGCCGCCGAATCTTTTTATCTATGGCGCGGGGTGCGCCCTGAGACGCGCAGCGTGATCGCTATGTTGCGCTGAAAAAACAAAAAAAGCCGCAGGATGTCGTTCTCAATAAGCTCTGCGGCTTTTGTCATTTGCTGTCATGCTCAGGTTTGCAAAACCTGTCAGGTTTAACAGCGGCAATTATTTACGCATTTTGCGCAATTTCTGAATGGCTTGAATTTGCGCCATCGCCTCAATCAATTCCGCTTGCGCTTTAGCGTAATCCACATCAGATTTCTTATCTGTCAGCAGTTTTTCTGCACGTTCTTTAGCTTGCAGTGCAGCGGCTTCATCCAAATCTTTAGCGCGTAAAGCCGTATCGGCTAATACGCTGACAACATGCGGTTGGATTTCTAACATGCCGCCCGAAACAAAGAAAAACTCTTGTTGGTTTGGCTTAATTTGTACCCGCACCTCGCCTGGCTTGAGGAAAGTCAATAAAGGCGCGTGACGTGGTGCAATACCAATTTCCCCCAGCGTTGCAGGGACAAACACCATTTCTGCCAAACCCGAATAGATTTCTTCCTCTGCGCTAACGATATCAACATGGATAGTCATTGTCATAGCAATTATCCTTTAACTTGATTCAGCACACACTGAAACAAATTAAGTTTTAGAGTTTTTTGGCTTTTTCTACAGCTTCTTCAATCGAGCCAACCATGTAGAAAGCCTGTTCGGGCAGATGATCATATTCACCATCAACAATCGCCTTAAAGCCCGCGATAGTATCTTTCAATGGCACATATTTACCTGGCGAACCGGTGAAGACTTCAGCCACAAAGAAAGGTTGAGATAAAAAGCGTTGAATTTTACGCGCACGAGAAACCATCAGCTTGTCTTCTTCAGACAACTCATCCATGCCCAAAATAGCAATAATGTCTTTTAACTCTTTGTAGCGTTGCAAAGTGCCTTGTACACTGCGCGCCACGTCATAATGTTCTTGACCAACCACTAAGGGGTCTAGTTGGCGACTGGTGGAATCCAGCGGATCAACTGCGGGATAAATACCCAGTTCAGCCACCTGACGAGACAATACAACAGTTGCGTCTAAGTGCGCAAAAGTGGTAGCGGGCGATGGGTCGGTTAAATCATCCGCGGGTACATAGACGGCTTGAATAGAAGTAATAGAACCGGTTTTGGTGGACGTGATGCGCTCTTGAAATTCGCCCATTTCCGCTGCCAGCGTTGGCTGATAACCTACTGCAGAAGGCATACGACCGAGCAACGCAGACACCTCTGTGCCCGCTAAGGTATAACGATAAATGTTGTCAATAAACAACAATACATCACGCCCTTCATCACGGAAAAATTCCGCCATGGTTAAACCCGACAGCGCGACACGTAAACGATTACCCGGCGGCTCGTTCATCTGACCATAGACCAAAGAGACTTTATCAAGTACGCCGCCTTCACTCATTTCATGGTAGAAGTCATTACCTTCACGGGTACGCTCCCCTACTCCAGCAAAGACCGAGTAACCGCTGTGTTCGATAGCAATATTGCGGATAAGTTCCATCATATTGACGGTTTTACCCACGCCCGCACCACCGAACAAACCGACTTTACCCCCTTTAGCGAAGGGACAAACCAAGTCAATCACTTTAATGCCCGTTTCCAATAATTCGTTACTGGCTGCCAGTTCTTCAAAAGAAGGGGCTTTACGGTGAATCGCCCAGCGTTGTTCTTCGCCAATATCGCCTGCTTCATCAACTGGATTACCCAACACATCCATGATGCGACCGAGCGTTTTTTGCCCTACAGGTACAGTGATAGGTTTACCCGTATTGGACGTTGCCATTTCGCGCTTCATGCCGTCAGTAGAACCCATAGCAATAGTACGCACAATGCCATCGCCTAATTGCTGCTGCACTTCCAGGGTTAAACCATTGTCTTCTACGATTAACGCATCATAGACTTTAGGCATCTGATTACGGGGAAATTCAACATCCACCACAGCACCAATGATTTGTACAATTTTGCCCGAACTCATGATATTCCTCTTGAAAAACTGTAATAGGTGAGTTACCTGAACATTTGGGATTAAACCGCAGCAGCACCCGCAACGATTTCTGAAAGCTCTTGGGTAATAGCTGCTTGGCGTGCTTTGTTGTATGCCAATTGCAATTCGCTAATAAGATCACCCGCATTATCAGAAGCACTTTTCATGGCAACCATGCGCGCTGATTGCTCACACGCAATATTTTCAACCAAGCCTTGATACACGCGAGATTCAACATAACGGGTCAGCAGATTTTGCAATACTTCCTCAGCATCTGGCTCGTATAGATAATCCCAGTGATGTTTCAAGTCTGTGTCTTCAACGGCAGCAATAGGTAACAATTGCTCAACTACAGGCTGCTGAGTCATGGTATTAACAAAGCGGTTATACACGAGAACCAAGTGATCAATGTCGCCACTTTCAAACCTGTCTAGCATCACTTTGACCGAACCAATTAAGGACTCAAGAGAAGGAGAATCGCCTAAGTGGGCGACTTGCGCAACAATATTTGCACCTATACGTTTAAAGAAACTACTGCCTTTACTACCGATGACGCAGATTTCTAAGTCAATTTTTTTAGCCTGCCATTGCTTCATTTCAGACAAAGCTTTTTTGAACAGGTTAGTGTTTAAGCCGCCACACAAACCACGGTCAGAAGAAACCAGAATGATGCCCATTTTTCCTATCGGACGCTCAAGCATATAAGCATGTTGATATTCGGGATGGGCGTTAGCAAGATGCCCAATGACTTGACGAATTTTTTCTGCATAAGGACGTGAGCGTTCCATTTGCGTTTGTGCTTTACGCATTTTACTCGCCGCTACCATTTCCATTGCGCGGGTAATTTTTTGCGTGTTTTTCACGCTAGAAATCTTGCCGCGAATCTCTTTGCCGCTTGCCATGCTTTTCAACCTTGTTTCTATTGACTGAGTATCGCCCTGAGCCTATTGAATGGCTGTACGCCTGCCCTTGCTGCTAGTCGTCAGAGCTACCAAGTATGATTTGTTTTGAAATCATCCAACGCTACTTTCAAAGCATTTTGGATGTCATCATTATACGCACCATGTTCATTGATCTTATCTAACAAGGCTTTCTGATGATTGCGCACATAGGTATGCAGCGCGTTTTCAAAATCAACGACTTTTTTCACTGCTACGTCATCCAGATAACCTTCATTGGCAGCATAAAGAGAAACTGCCATCTCAGCCACAGACAATGGAGAATATTGTTTTTGTTTCATCAATTCAGTGACGCGCTGACCACGTTCAATTTGCTTACGAGTCGTTTCATCTAAATCCGAAGCAAACTGCGCAAATGCAGCTAATTCTCGATATTGAGCCAGGCTTAAACGCACACCACCGCCGAGTTTCTTAATGATCGGTGTTTGTGCTGCCCCACCGACGCGAGAAACAGACAAGCCCGCATTGATCGCTGGGCGAATACCTGCATTGAACAAGTCAGTTTCAAGGAAAATCTGACCGTCAGTAATAGAAATGACGTTAGTGGGTACGAAAGCCGATACGTCACCCG
This sequence comes from uncultured Thiomargarita sp., assembly GCA_964582525.1. GTDB lineage: Bacteria > Pseudomonadota > Gammaproteobacteria > Beggiatoales > Beggiatoaceae > BB31. The sequence continues at coordinate 15,875 of CAZOSP010000003.1, forward strand.
CTTGGGTTTCAATAATGGGCAATGCAGTTAACGAACCCGTCTGGCCTTTCACTGCGCCACCCGTCATTTTTTCCACATAGTTTGCATTAACACGCGCTGCACGTTCTAGCAAGCGAGAATGCAAGTAGAAAACATCGCCGGGATAAGCTTCACGACCGGGAGGACGGCGCAACAACAAAGACACCTGGCGATATGCCCAAGCTTGTTTGGTTAAATCATCGTAAACAATCAGCGCATCTTCACCTTTATCGCGGAAATACTCACCCATCGCACAACCCGCATAAGGCGCGATAAATTGCATCGCCGCAGAATCCGACGCAGAAGCCGCAACGATAATGGTGTGTGCCAGTGCATCATGTTCTTCCAGTTTGCGCACCACATTGGCAATAGAAGAGGCTTTTTGACCAACCGCAACATAGATACATTTAACACCCGTACCTTTTTGGTTAATAATCGCATCCACTGCCACCGCTGTTTTACCCGTTTGGCGGTCACCAATAATTAACTCACGCTGACCACGACCGACCGGCACCATCGCATCCAATGCTTTCAAGCCGGTTTGCACAGGCTGATCGACTGATTGACGAGAAATAACCCCTGGCGCAACTTTTTCGATGGGAGAAGTGGCATTGGTTTCAGCCGCTCCCTTACCGTCAATGGGATTCCCTAAAGAATCTACAACCCGACCCAATAAGGCTTCACCAACCGGCACTTCCAAAACACGCCCGGTACATCTGACCGTATCGCCTTCAGTAATGTGTTCATAAGCACCTAAAATAACCGAGCCTACAGAATCGCGCTCAAGGTTCAACGCCATACCATAAGTATTATTCGGAAACTCTAACATTTCCCCTTGTAACGCATCGGCAAGCCCGTGAATGCGTACAATACCGTCAGTTACGCTGACTACAGAACCTTCGCTACGCGCTTCTGCCGCCAGTTCATAGTTTTGAATTTTTTTCTTAATCAGTTCACTGATTTCAGATGGATTAAGCTGCATAATATTCTCTCAAAAACTGTGTCTGAGCGGGCTTACCCGCGAATTGAAAATACCTAAAACTTGCTCTAAGGGGTTTAACCACGTAAACCAACCGCGAGTTGTTGAAAACGCCCTAATACAGATAAATCAATCACTTGATCGCCTGTGCGAATTAACCACCCACCCATTAATGAGGGATCAATAGTTACCTCAATTTCTACTTTTTTGCCAAAGCGTTTTTCAAGTGCTGCAAGCAAGTCTTTTTTCTGCGGTGCTTCAACGGCATAAGCAGAAACGACTTCGACTCGTACAGAATTTTCATGTTCAGCTTTGAGCTTTTCAAACTGTTTAACTAACTGAGTGATAACCAACAAACGATTATTCTCAATAAGCAATTTAACAAAGTTTTCAGCCTGTTCATTAAATTCAAGTTCTGCCTGTTCTTTACAAAGCCCCAACAGAATTGCTTGTAAAGCTGCCTTATCCACACTTGGATTTTTTACCAAAGCAGTCATTTCAGCGTCGCTTACAACCGCGTTAAGAAAGCCTAGAATATCAGCCCACTGTGACAGAGTATTGGATTCTACTGCTAATTCAAATACGGCTTCTGCATAAGGTCGCGCTAAGGTTGCCAGTTCCATGCTTTCGTCCTAGAGTTTGTCAGCCAGTTTAGTAATAAACTCATTGTGCGCTTGAGAATCAACTTCCCGTTGCAAAATTTTCTGCACGCCTTCTAAGACTAATTCAGAAACCTGACTACGCAGATGCTCTCTAGCTCGACTTGATTCCTGTCCAATCTCAGCGGTAGCAGCATCTAACTGACGTTGACCCTCAACGCGCCCAGTTTCCTTAGCTTCTTCAATGATTTTGCTTGCGCGTTTATTGGCTTGCGCAATAATGTCAGCGGCTTGCTGTTTTGCTTCGCGTAAACGCTCAGTAGCCTTGCGTTCTGCTAACACCAACTCGTGTTTACCGCGTTCAGAGGCTGCGAGACCATCTGCAATACGTTTGCTTCGTTCTGCCATCATGCTTGTCATCGGCTCCCAAAGAAACCGATTAACAAACCAGACCAATACGGCAAACGTAAACATTTGACCCAATAAAGTGGCGGTTACGTTCACGTATGACCCCCTGTTTCGTAAAAGCTGTTGTAGATACTTAGATGTTTTAAGGTCTTTTAATTAAGACTTTAGTGAGCGCCCGCAGTTTGAGCAATCTGGGTCATAAAGGCACCAACGAAAGGATTTGCAGTCACAAACCACATAGATAAACCCAAAACAATCATAGGGAATGCTTCCATCAAACCACCAGTAAACAGCATTTGCCCCATTAACTGCGGGCGTAATTCAGGCTGCCGGGTAATGCCTTCTAAGTATTTAGAACAAATCATACCCCAACCCAGTGCAGAACCTAAAGCTGCACTTGCTAAGATAACGCCTGCGCCGATTGCGGTGTAAGCATAGATTATGCTGACAGCATTCATGATTTCAGGGGACATTAAAGCTCTCCTTAAGCGAATGTAAAGTGGATAGTACCAAAAGTTAAAGATAAAAAACCAAAAGTGAATTAATGCGCTTCAGCTTCTTGATGAGCAATACTCAAATAAGCAATGGTCAATAGCATGAAGATATAAGCCTGCAAGGTAATGACTAAAATATGGAAAATAGCCCAAATACCGCCAGGGATAAACTGTATCCACCAAGGTAATAAGGCAATTAATAAGAAAATCAATTCTCCCGCAAACATATTTCCAAATAAACGCAAACTCATACTGACCGGCTTAGATACTTCTTCAATCGTGGTCATTAGGATGTTAAAGGGCATGAGAATAACTTTAACAACAATATGGCTGGCTGCGAAAGGATGAAACAAGTATTGTTTCATATATCCCCAGCCCCCTTTGATTTTAATATTATAATAAACGACCATTGAAAATACAGTAATAGATAATGCAAAAGTGGTAGCCAAGTCTGTGGTGGGTACCACTTTTAAGTATTCAATACCAATAAAAGAGGCTAACAAGGGGAGCAAATCAACTGGCACTAAATCCATTGCATTCATTAAAAAAACCCAGACAAAAATAGTTAAAGCGAGAGGACCGATGATGGGGTTGTAGCCATCAAACATTTCTTTAACTTGGGTTTCGACAAATTCAAGAATGACTTCAAGCACATTCTGCAAGCCACTGGGCTTGTCGGGGTCTAAATTTTGCCCGATTTTATAGGCGACTAAGGCGATTAATCCAGCCAGCAAACCGCCAAAAAACAAGGTATCGAGATGGAGACTCCAGAAGCCTTCTCCAACACTCAAATTGGTCAAGTGATGAGATATGTATTCCGTTGGACTTGCACCTTGGCTCACGTTCACTTACTCCATGTTATTGCTTAAAACAAAAATAAAAAACGCAGTTATTCAATGCCTTTAAATAGATAGGCGAGTTGTGCTGCTGCAAATGCAGAAATTAATGCTAAAGGCATTAGATTGAGTACGAACATTCCAACAATAAACAAGATTAATGTTGAAACAAAACGCAAAACAACACCTATATACAAAAAACCGACTTCACTACTCGGTGCAGTTTCGGCGGCTTTAGCCGCAGTTCGTAAGCTGCGATTGGCTAACCAGACATTTAGCATGGCGATCATACCACCAAAAACAGCCGATTGAACGGCAAAGAAATTGTGATAATAGAAAAAAACCAATGCGACCAATAAAATGATAACAAACTGCATGACTAAAATTTTTTTAGCCCCTGTATCTGCTGTAGAAACCGGCGTTTCTGTGTTTTTATTGGGTAGCAATTCTGGGTTCATCACTTAATTTATAGACCAAACATCAATCCACTGTTGCGTTGCAACATCTCATAAGGCTGGGCATTATAGAGACAAGCTAATAACCCGTCAATACAGCAATAAAAGATAATTATCAGGTAAATACGCCTAAGAATTTTGTAACCCATTGATTTTTATTAAATGACGCTGCGCATTTAATCCTACTATATTTAGGGCTATAACTGAATAAGTGACTTTTTCATGCGCTAAAAGTTGCAATTCTTGCTGCCGCAACTGCCCTTTCATAGCCAATAAATAGCCACTTTTTTTAATAAAATGCTGGGTTTGTTGATAAAACTGCTGCAAATGGCTGTAAGCGCGACTTATTACTATATCGTAATATTCTCTTTTATCCCATTGTTCGACGCGCTGACAGACTGACTCTACGTTGGCTAAACCCAGTTCTATGCTCGCTTGGCGCACAAAGCGGATTTTCTTATGGTTGCCGTCTAATAGTGTCATCTGCGCGTCTGGTCTTATGATGGCGAACAATATACCGGGCAAACCCGCGCCTGTCCCCACGTCTAACACCTCTCGTCCGTTTAGATAAGGCAATACGACCAGACAATCCATCACATGCCGCACCAACATTTGCCAAGGATCACGTATCGCTGTGAGATTATAGGCTTTATTCCATTTATCCAATAACAACACATATTCTATAATTTGCTCAGCTTGCGCACTGCTTAAATCAATACCCGCTTGTTCAAGATAAACATTTAAGCGTTCTGACAATGCGATGTGGGAGATAGGCATGATACGCTCCTGTGCAAAAATGGGCAGCCGTATAGTCGCACTTGTTATTTTATTGGGTTTTATTTGTGCGCCTGCGGGAATTGATAGCTTCCTGCATCAGGTTACACGCTGCCGGCAGGACTTCTTAATTTTGACTGATTTCACTTGACTGATGCCTAATATTACCTGAAATGCTTGAGCATACAAAGCTACACGGGCAAAATTAATCGCTACCATAAAATGTTGACATGTATCTAAATCATTTCGGTCTCAACGCTCCGCCGTTCAAAATCACCCCAGACCCGCACCTGTTTTATAGCGGCTGCGAGCGCGGCTTAGTGCTGGATGCCTTGCTGTATGCCATCCGCCAAGGTAAGGGCATGGTCAAGGTTGTGGGCGAAGTAGGCAGCGGCAAAACCATGCTTTGCCGTATGTTGCCAGAAAAATTACCCGCCCATGTTGACGTCTTATACCTCGCTAATCCGCGTCTTACGCCCGATAGCATTCTGCTCGCTATCGCTTTAGAAATGCGCCTACCGCAAGCTGCGCTCTGTTCCGCTAATCATTTGCAGGTCATGCAAGCCTTACATCATGCCTTACTGGAAAAACACGGGAAAAATCTACAAGTCGTCTTGCTGATTGAAGAAGCGCAAGATATGCCGCTAGACACTAACGTGCCATTATCCCGCGTGCGCGTCGATAAAGATGTCGAAGCACTCTACCGGGCTAACGGCGGCGTTTTGGCTGAGCTTTACAGTCAGCCACTCCCACACTCCCAGTCCTGCCTTAAAAGCATTGTGGGTAAGGGATGTGCGCAAAATAATGCCAGAAAATAGGCGGGCGTACATCCTCTAGCTAGGTTTTCAAAACCTAAAAGGTTTGAGTTTCGGGTATTATTGAATGCCCATCCTTAAAAGGAAGCGCATTGACAAGGAGAATCCATGCGATACATACGTCGTTTGTTGTTGGCTGTGCTGGTGTTGGGCTTGCTGTTGCTGGGCGTGGTATTTTTCTTTTTAGCCACTAATGCGGGCTTAAACATTGGTTTAAGCGTCGTGCCTAACTTGCAAGTGGCGCAGACGAACGGTTCGCTGCTGGGCGGTTTGCAATTGCAGCAGGTGCATTTTCAGCAAACCGGTCTGGATGCGCAGCTACAGCGCGTGCAATTACGCTGGCAGCCGTGGGCATTATTGCAAGCAAAAGTGCGTGTCCAGCAGTTATCGATAGAGGGCGTACAATTAGCCTTGTCGCCCGCCTCCACTGAACCTGTCCCGCCATCTGAGCCGTTAAAAGCCTTGCCTGATATGCAGTTGCCGGTGGAAATCCATATAGATGAACTTTGGTTGCGCGATCTGCACTTCAAACAAGCCGATAATAGCCTGTATTTACAGGAATTACGTTTGGCATTACAAACTCAAGATGGCTGGCTGACGGTTGATGATTTAAGCCTGCAACAATTACAGGCGCGAGAGGTCGAGCTTGCGCAAGCGCAATTAGTGGCGCGAATGGCGTTGCAGCATCCTCATACGTTGTCGCTGTCGTTGGGCGCAGATGCGCGACATGCCGTTCTGGGCGCGGCGACTTTAGAGTCGCAAGCACTCGGCGATCCACGCGCTTTGCAACTAGACACGCAGATACTGCTTGTTGATCAGCAGCGAGACGCGCCGCTGCAATTGCAAGTCGCCGCGACTTTGCAGGATTTGCTGGGCAATTTGCGCTGGCAGACGGCGATTCATCTGCGCGATGTGGATTCGCGGCATTCAACTTTGCAGATGTTTTTGCAAGATGTGCCGCACTACAAGGCAAATGCTGAGTTTCAGGCACAAGGCGATTTGCAGCAGGCGCAAGCCGATCTCACGCTGCATACTGAAATTGCCGAATTAGGCACCTTTGATGTGCAGTTCAGCGCGGCGAACTTAGAGAAAGACTGGCAGCAGTGGCGTTTACAAGGTGGCTTGCGCCAAGCGGATATGCCGCTGCAAGTGGATGTGGAAGGGGTGTTGGATGCGCGCCAAGCGCAGCCGCACATTGACGCAAGCATCAATTGGCAAGCACTGCGTGTGCCGCTGCAAGGTGAGGAAACGCAAGTGGCAAGTCGCCAAGGTAAGCTGACGTGGGTCGGCACAGCGGACGCTTATCAGGTAACGCTGGACGGTGAGGTGCAGGCAGCAAACGCCCCTGATACGCGCTGGACATTAGCCGCGGCAGGCAACACGCAGCAGGCGCGTATCGACTTTTTGCGTGCTGAATTGTTGGGCGGCTTGGGAGTGGCTAATCTCCAGATTAGCCGCGCCGCCAACGGCGGCGTTTTGGCTGACTTGGAAGTCAGCCACTCCCAACACCAAAATGCCACACAGCTTGAGGTGCAAGGCACGATTGCGGGCGAGCGCGTCAGTCTCGATTGGCACATCAACGCGCCCTATATGCAGGCATTGCATCCGCAGGCGCACGGCAGCCTGCGCGGCAGCGGCAAGATCGGCGGTTGGTTGACGCGCCCGACGGTGCAAGCAACCTTGCAGGGACGCGATTTATTCTGGCAAGATCAGCGTTTAGATCAGCTTGATGTGGAGGCAAATATTGATGTCAATGCGCCCGACGGGTTAATGGATTTAGCCCTACACGCGCAAGGTTTGCACAGCGGCGACCTATCCATAGACACGCTGGGTTTGCAAGCGCAAGGTTCGATGGCTGCGCATAGCTTGACGCTGACTGCGCAGTTGCCGCTGCAAAGCGCGACCTTGAGCTTGCAGGGCGGTTTGCTGAATAGGGACAACTGGCAAGGCAGTTTACAAACCCTGCAATTAGACGATCAGCAGTGGGGGCGTTTGAAGCTCGCAGCACCTGCTGCATTGCAGGCTTCCGCGCAACAAGTCCGCTTAGAGCAAGCCTGCCTCAAGCTCGAATTACAACAGCAGCGTGGCAGTCAGCTTTGTCTGCGCGGGGCTTGGCAGGCTTCGCAGGACAGCATAGGCGCGGCGCAAGCGAGTTTGACGCTGGATGAATTATCCTTAGAGGTGCTGCAAGCTTTTTTGCCCGCCTCTCTGCATATTCAAGATATTGCCACTTCGCTGCAATTAGACGCAGAATTGCTCAAAAATGGCGAACTTCGCAGCAATCTGTTGTTCAATCTCACGCCCGGCTTGGTGCAATTAAAAAATCCCCAGCAGGACCCGATAACCCTGCTCAAACATCAAGGCACGCAGGTGAGCGCACGCATTGACTCGCAAGGTTTGCAGGCTCAACTCAAGTTACAATTACCAGAACAAGACGGCATTCAAGCGCGTCTGCACCTGCCCAATCTCAAACGCTTTCCGCTCGCCGAAGAGCAGCCCCTAGACGGCGATATTAAACTGCAATTTGGCGATTTCAGCCTGCTGTCGCTGTTTGCGCCGCAAATGTCCGAACCTCAAGGACGCATTGAAGCGGATGTCAAACTGACAGGACAGATGATGCAACCGCTGTTGCAAGGGCAATTGCGCCTACGCGATGGCGGGGCAAAGGTCGAATTAGCCGGACTGCATGTACATGATATGCAGTTAGTGGTGCGCAATCCTATTCCCACGCGGGAACTTGGGAACGAGACCGTCACCCAGCCAGCAGGCACACATCTTAAGCTTGACGGGCAGTTGCGCATGGGCGATCAGACGCAGGGCGAGGCGGGATTACTGCGTATTGATGGCGATTTTATCGCAGCCACGGACTGGGCAGCGCGCCTCAATGTCAAAGGACATCGCTTAGAAGTGATGAACAGCCCAGAGATTTGGTTGCTGGCTTCGCCCAATGTGCAGTTTGAAGGCAGTCCGCAGCGCATCAGCTTAAGCGGTGAGATTGTGCTGCCGGAAGCCCTCATTACGCCGCCGGAAAAGCCGGGCGGGGCGGGAAAAGTGTCGGCTTCTAGCGATGTTGTCGTGTTGTCTGACACAGAAAATACCGACATAGCCGCCGAAGATAGGCAAGCACAAGCCCCCAGGCTGCCGTTTTATACTGATTTGCGCCTGCTATTAGGCGATCAATTACGGGTCAAAGGCATGGGCTTCAAAGGACGTTTGCAAGGCAATTTGCGCGTGCTAGGCAAGCCGCACCAGGGATTAACCGGCAGCGGGCGCATTTCAGTATTAGACGGACACTACAAAGCCTACGGGCAGGATTTGCGCATTCGCAAAGGCAATGTGCTATACAGCGGCGGCGCGCTGGAAAATCCCGGCTTAGATGTGCAAGCGGTGCGCGTGGTTGGCGAGGTCACTGCTGGAATCGAGCTATCGGGTACAGCACAAGCTCCTGAATTAAATCTATTTTCTGAACCCGCTTTAGATCAGACCAATATTCTTTCTTACATTGTCTTAGGACGACCTGCCTCCAGCGGCAGCGCGACCAGCATCAATCAGCAACAGCTGTTAGCACAAGCCTTGTCGGATTTAGCCCTCAACGAAGACAGCGCGGTTTCTAAAGCGTTGCGCGATGATTTAGGCTTAGACACCGCTGGCATTGATACCAGCGGCGGCACCGAGCAGACCACTTTTATGCTCGGCAAATACCTCACTCCCGATCTTTACATCAGCTACGGCGTGGGCTTGTTTGAGGCGGACAATGTGTTTCGTATGCGTTATCGCCTAAGCCCACGTTTTAGTGTAGAAAGCGCGACCAGCGGCGGTAACAGCGGGGTGGATTTGCATTATACTTTGGAGCGTTGAGATAGACCAAGAAGGCTGAAAAACGATAGCATTTGAAAAATCACAGGAATTAGCTGATGAAAGTTAGAAAAGTTCAGATCAAAAATTATAAAATGTTCTCAGATTTTACTGTAGAATTCGTAAACAGTAACAATGAAACATTAAATACAGTGGTCATCGCGGGAATAAATGGCGCAGGAAAAACCTCGTTTTTATTTCTATTGCAAAGACTGTTTTGTGAAACATTCAATCTGTTTAAAGTAAAAAAAATATTAAGTGATTATGACCAGGAAAGTGATGCACTGATTTGTGATGAGATTAATGTAGAGGTTGAATTTTCTGGAGAAGAAAAACAAGCCCTTATTGCGTTAATTCACAAAATTGAAAATAAATTTCATCAGCTCAAAAAAGTGCTGAGAGACAATACCCCACCCATTGATTCTTTAACTAATCTGAGAAAAAATCTTAACAAGAATAACTTTTTTTCCTTTCAGTATAAGTTAGAAAAAATAGGAAAAGATTTTATTATTAAGAACAATGATTTTAGACCATTTGCTTTCTTTCCTGAAGATGAATTAGATGAGATATTTAAGATTCTCTATTTTTCGGCTCATCATACCGACATCAAAAAAACAGAAGAAGTAAGAATCTCTAGTTTGCTTTCTTCAAAAAGCACGAAATATAATTCTATACAGTCTGATGGAATTGTCTTTCCTATTGATATTTTTACACAGCAAAAAACCGTTGATGAACACATCCTAAGTCAGGTACAAAACAAGGTAATAGATAATAGAGAGCTTGCAGCTAAAGATGTGATACAGGAGTATATTGACAATATTAACGCGATGCTGAAAGGAATAAAATTAAAGACCGTTCTGGTAGATGTTGATTCAGAAAAACCAATTTTTAAGTCGCCTACAAATGCTATGATTTCATCTGATAAACTGTCAGGTGGAGAAAAACAATTATATTACAAAGCCATCTTGTTTGATAAACTCAAACCTAAACATAGCATTATTATGGTGGATGAACCTGAAACTTCTCTGCATCCGATTTGGCAGCACGAAGTATTAAATCTGTATAAAAATATTCCAGGTGATAATCAGGTGATTCTCGTTACTCATTCTCCTCATATAATAGCCTCTGTTCATCCAGAGAGTTTGTTCATATTTAGGATTAATGAAGATAATAATACGCTAGAATGTGTAAATGCAGAACAAGAAGGTTGGCATACGAAAGGTATTGAACCAAATGATGTTTTAGATGAAATCATGGGTGCGCCATTGCGTAACTCAGAGACACAACAAAAAATTGACCGGGTTGTCGATATTCTAAAGAATCACCCTGACAAAATAAATATGCCAGAGAATGAGGGTGTTATAGAATCTCTTATTTCTGAATTAGGTCGCGCTGATCCGCTTACTATGAGAATTTTGCATAAATTGGCTATTCTGCAAGAAGGGAAATAATAACATGCGTTACATAGACAAATCTAATTGCTGTAAAGAATTTGATGTTTATGTGATAACTGATAAACCTCAAATATGGAAGGACTTTAAGGAAAATATTAAACTTATCCTTCACCAGCATTTATACCATGAGCAGGGAGGATTGTGTATTTATTGTCAGCAACAACTACCACCAAAACTGGGTAAGCAGTTTGCTGCGCATATTAGGTCACATATAGAACATATTAGACCGAGAAGTGAATATAATCACTTGACATTTGATTATTGTAATTTATCTATTTCTTGTGAAGGATTTGATTGTGAAATAGAAAAATCTCCTAAGCAGCCTAAAAAGGAGTTCTGTGAACACAGAAAAGAAGATCGGTATGATGAAGAAAACTTTTTAAATCCTATAGAGGTAAAAGAGATACAAGACTATTTTGTTTATGATTTACTTGAATTAAAAATATCCCCAAATTTAAGCAAGAATAATAAAGACAAGGAAAAAGCCTCGCATACCATAACCACATTAGATTTAAATCATAAGTCGCTGGTTAAAATGAGAAGCAAAGTCTACCGTGATTACGTTAAGAATAAATACCCTGATCTGAAATATGAAAAACTTCCCCCTTTCTACTCAATGTTACTTCAGTTTGGACTACTCTAGCTGTAACCGTTCACACCTCGCCACTAAACCTGACAGGTCTTGGAGACCTGTCAGGTTTTTCGGGAGAGAAGTGAATGCTTACCTCTAGCTAGGTAGATATTGTGTTTAAGGCTCACAAAATTCTAGGAATACCACTATGCCACGCATTTCTTTTAACATTAAACAACGGCTGATATTTGGCTTTGGTTTCATGGTCATGTCCATTGTCATGTTATCAGCCATTATGCTGTTTACTTTAGATACCACTAAACGCAAATTTGCTACCATTGTTGAAACCGACGCGCCTATGTTAGTGCAATCTATGCAGTTGGCTGAACGCATTGAACAAAGCAAATCTGCTTTGGGATTTTATTTACTCAGTGACAACCAAGACTATAAAAACATCTATGCAGAAAATCTTAAGCAACTCTTACCCTATTTAGACAACTTAAAAAATCTGCAACAAGTACAAAATGATGCCAAAGTTGATGTGTGGTTGACTACAATGACAGATAATTTACAAAAATTTGTCGATTTCAAACATAAAATCCTCGCATTAGCTGCTAATGATGAGAAAAACTATCCTGCTTTAGCGGCGGCTTCACAAAACTTAAACCCCCAGACCCTTATACTTTTACAAGCACTCAGCAGCTTTTTACAAGAAGAAGAAAATGAAGAAAAACGCATTGAGTTAATTATGAATTTACAAAACATGCGCTATTTCTGGGTAAATATTGTCAGCGAGTTTCGTGCCTTCTTAGCCTATCGTTCCGATGTGTCTTTACAAAATATTGATAGTTTCAAACAAGCCTTTATACAGCAAGAGCAGCGCATTCAAGAAAATTTTGCAGATTCATTAAGTTTTATTCAAGAAGAAGAATTTGCCAGCATTATTCAGCAACGTGAATTATTTTTTCAAAGTTTACCCGGCATCATAAAGCTACATAGCGGCGATGCGTGGCGACAAGATGTCTATTTAATGCGTAATGACATTAATCATGTGTTAATAAATCTTGATCAAGCCATTAAAGCATTAGTGCAGTACCAGCAAACTAAAATGCAGCATTCTAATGATATGCTATTGAAATTGATTGGACAGATTGTCAGCATTTCAATTATTGCCATTTTTGTGGTAATTATTGCTGCTGTGTGGGGTTCTTGGTGGTTAATTCACAATATTGTGCAGCCCTTGAAACAAGCGGTAAAGGTCACTGAACACGTTGCGCAGGGGGATTTAAGCATGGCTATTCATGTAGAAAAACGCGACGAAGTAGGGCAGGTATTAGAGTCCATGCAGGTGATGGTGCGTCATCTCGCCAGTCTGGTGTCACGCATCCAAGAGTCGGGCGTGCAGCTAACTACTTCTAGCACTGAAATCGCCGCCACTGCACGCCAGCAAGAAAGTTCCATTGCCCAACAAGCCGCTGCCGCAACGCAAATTATGGCAACCTCGAAAACCATTTCGCAATCTACCCAAGAACTGGCTGACACCATGACAGCAGTGACCAGCATGGCAGAAGACACCTCACAACTGGCAGCAGCCGGGCATGAAGACTTGCAGCGCATGGAAACCTCAATGCGCAACATGCTGGACGCGACAGCTTCCATCAGCGGCAAATTAGAAATCGTTAAAGAAAAAGCCGATAACATCGGTAGCGTGGTGACAACTATCACGAAAATCGCCGATCAAACCAATTTATTGTCCTTAAATGCGGCGATTGAGGCAGAAAAAGCCGGTGAATATGGTTTGGGTTTTAGTGTTGTCGCTACTGAAATTCGCCGTTTAGCCGATCAAACGGCTGTGGCAACTTGGGATATTGAGCAAATTGTCAAAGAAATGCAGAGCGCGGTCGGTGATGGGGTAAAAAACATGTCGCGTTTTAGCGAACAAATTCGCAATGATGTGGATGATATTTATCAAATTAGCCAGCGTTTAGCCGACATTATTGCGCAAGTGCAGTCTTTGATTCCACACTTTGAAACCGTTGGGCAAGGGATGCGCTCGCACGCAGTCAGTGCGGGCGAAATCAGCGAATCCATCACTGAACTCAGCCAATCCGCCCGCCAAACAGCAGAATCTATTTCACATTCTAATCAAGCTATTCAACAACTCAATAATGCCGCGAGAAATCTACACGAAGCGGTGTCGATTTTTAAGTTGAACGATGTCGTTTAGGTGTTTATACGGTCACTGTTCACGCCCCACGCCAAACCTGTCAGGTTTTTACTGGGAGGATGTGAACGCTGACTTCACTCATTTTACGCATAAAAATTCCCGAGTTAAAAGTAACGCAAACGGCGCGAGAGGTGCGAAGGGCGCAAACGTATTAAAACGCTTGCGCCTTTAGCGTCTCTTGCGTTTTATTCTTACTGTCGCTGCTGCAAAGCCGCAGAGAACAAAAACCACGCAGAAATACAAACCGCCGCCTAATCTCGCAACCGTAAGGAATTAAGCATGTACACCCTTTATCGCGTCAACACAGATGAATTGACCCCGGATTTTCTCGTTGCACTAAAGACCTTGTTCAAACACAAAACCATCGAAATCGCGGTGTGCGAGGCAGACCAAGCAGAGCAGGACGAAACCGCGTATTTATTGCGTAATCCCGCGAATCGGGCGCGTTTACTGGAAGCCATTGAGCGTGTGGCGAACCAGCGTGATCAGGTGACGTTAGACATCGCTGAGTTGGCTCATGAAGATTACCTTTGAGAAACGCGCTTTTGAAGATTTCACTGAATGGACGACGGTCGATAAGAAAATCTATAAACGCATCATCAGCCTAATCATGGACACCTTACGCCAGCCTTATGCGGGACTCGGTAAACCGGAACCACTCAAACACGAACTGCAAGGCTATTGGTCACGGCGGATTAACAACGAACACCGTTTGGTTTATCAAGTGGAAGGCGATACCCTGATTATCGTTGCCTGTAAGTATCACTACCGTTAAAGCAGGCATCCGCTGTAACCGTTTCACCGTGGGAGTGCTAATCTCCCGATTGGCGCAAACGGCGTAGCCGTTTCACGCACGGAGCGTCAAGCCGTAGTTTACGCGGTGATATTTTCGGCTTTTCGATGTAGGACTTGACCTGCCAAGCTACGGACTTGGCACTCAAAAATCGGAAAAATTCACCGCCAGCAGTATATATGCTCACTATCCACGCCCCACGCCAAACCTGACAGGTCTTCGAGACTTGTCAGGTTTTTACGGGAAGAATGTGAATGCTTACTTTCTTATTTCCAATCCCAGCGCAAGTTTAGCCAAAAGCTGCGTTTTTCTTGGGGCAACAAGGAGTTGCGGAAGCCTTGGCTGCGTTGGCTAAAGTCGTCGCCGGAGTCAGCTTGCTCCATGCCGGGGTGATAGTATTCGACATCAAATAGGTTTTCGATCTTGAAAGCTAGGCTTAATGGAGCTTTTTGATAACCTACAGCCAAATTAAATAGCGTGTAAGCCTCGGCTTTGCGTCCCGCTTCGCGTAAAGGGTTGCGTGAATAGAGAAGGCGGTTGCTGACATAATTGCTACGCAGATTGACGTGCCAATGCGCATTTAAGGGAATATCCATGCCGAGATTGAGTTTGTGCGGCGCAATGTCGCCGAGCGTGCTACTTTCATCAAGCCAAGCGGCTGCGGTTTGGTTATAGGTGACGCTGCTGCGTGCATGGGTATAGGTGTAATACAGATAACCTTGTATGTCGGGGGCGTTTTTTATGAAATTGGGATAGCGGTAGCGTCCGCGATATTCCAGTCCGACGATGTCGCGGCTACCGGCATTTTCGGCTTCTTCTTTGATTACATCGCGGTAATGGGCGGCAAATAGTGAAGCTTCATGCAGCCAGCGTTGTTGTTGGTACATGAGGATAAATTCGAGGTTTTCGGCTTTTTCTGGACGCAAGTCGGGGTTGCCGGTACGTCCTATCCAACCGCCCCAGAGTTGAATGGGGGAAGGTTCTTGGAAGGCGCGACCATAGACGAGTTTTAAGGTCAGATCGGGCGACCAACGATAAATGGCAGACAGGCGTGGATTGATCGTGCTGCCATAGAGACTGTTGCGGTCATAGCGCAAGCCGCCGAGTAAACGCCAAAGGTTTTTATCCCAGATGGCTTGAAAATAGATGCCATAGTCGCGCAGCGTGGCGAGATTGGCAGCGGGCATGTCGTGTAGGGTGCCGGGCTGCACCAGCGCGACAGGATCGAGGCTGTGGAAAATGCCGGGGCCTTGTCCGTGCGGTCCGTCGTGACCGGGATCCGTGGAGCAGAAGGTGCCGCTCCAGTAGGAACACAGGTCATAAGCCTTAGTCAGTTGTTTTTTCTCGTATTTTAGCCCACCGGTCACGCGCAAATCATGACTAAACTGATAATCGTAATCTTGCTTGAACAACCAGCTATGATTTTGCGAGTTCCAATCCGACAGCGTGAGATAAGAATAGTGCGACATGCCGGGATTCCAATCCTCTGTTGCCTCTGCCCAGTTACCCCATAAGCGATTGGAATGATAGGCTATTTGGCTTTTGACCATGAGTTTTTCTGAGGCTTCGAGACTGTGTTGCAGATAAAATTGGCGGGCATTGTGATTCCAGTTAGCATTTGGTTGAGTGCGGTCGCTGGGATAATATCGCCCGTAGCCTTCGGAAGTGTCCCATAGTATCGTGCCAAAGGTAAAATCTTGATAACTGATCTCGCCCAATAGCCCCCAGTTTTTGCTGGGATCGTAAAATTCGCCGTAATACCTGCCGTTTTGCTGCAAATCGAGCATCGCCCCCCACAGATCACGGTTGCTCAACAGGTTTTCATCAATAAACCCCCAAGGTGCGAGATCGTCAATGCCTGCTTCGTCACTGACAAAGAACTTGCCGGATAGGTTGTAACGCCAATGCCCTTCGCGCCCTTGCGCAAAAATTTCTGCACCGCGTGAGCGATAACTGCCGATTTGTAGGGTGGCGCTGGCTTGATGTTGTGTATCCAGCAGTTCTGCGGCATTTTTGGTGACCAGATTAATAATACCGAGAAACGCATTGGGACCATAGACCGCGCTGCTGGGTCCATACAGCACTTCAACCCGTTTTAAGCCGCTGAGCGGATATTGGCGAGAAATCTGCGCGGCATGACTCCATAAATGGTTATCGACTATGCCGTTGACCATAATCAGGGTGCGCTGCATGAAGGGGACGCGATAACCGCGCTGATAGGCTACCACATGTTGGAAGCCACCCACGCCGATGAGATCAAAGCCCGGCAGGTCTGCTAACAGTTCATCTAAACTCATATAGCCGCGCCGCTGCATGTCTTCTGCTGTCACCACGACCATTGAGGCGGGGGCATCGCGCAGGGTTTCTTCCACGCCGGAGGCGGTTTCAACCGATGTTTCTAAGAGTTGCTGCAAATCCATTGAGCGCAGCAAATCGAAGGTTTCTTCTGACACTTCGGTTGCTTGATTGGCGTTGGCTGTACTGCAAGTGAGTGCTAAGAGGATTGCCCGCGTTCGCACCGCAAAAAGACGCGGCGCAAACCCTACGCGACTGCAAGAGCGTGCTAAGACGAGCGTTTTCGCTGCTGTAAAATACCAAGTCTGCATAGTGTGTTTCCTTTTGCTAAGACGCGGCTAAGTTAAGGCGCGGCGGTGGCTGGTTATAATCGCCATAATCTCAAACGGGGCGGAATGATGTCGCGTGGCATCACGCCTTTGACATCCATGAGTACGCCGCCTTGCGGGTCAAACAGGGCTTGCACATACTGCCAACCGCCTTCGATGTATTCACGATGGGCGACGGCTAAAATCACGCATTGCGCGGGTTTTGGTGCTTCGTCTGGCACAACTTGTATGCCGTGTTCACGCTTCGCGTCTTCGGCATCTATATTTCTCGCGGTTAACTTTTCGGATTACTGAACTTTAGTGGGCTTGAAAGAGCGTTAAAACTCAAACTCTAAAAACCGAAAACTTTAACGTCAGAAGTATATGCCGGTCAATTCCAGTCAAATGTGGGGATTTTCGTCACACCACATACTATGTTAGTAGATCGTATTGATGTTTGGATGGCTGAAGCTGAACAAAAAGGCATGGAAAAGGGTGCTGAAAAAGCCTACATCAACGTGTTGCTTAAACAACTTAATGAAGTTTGGCACGCTGCCTAACGATATTGTTGAGCGTATTGAGCAGATGAATCAAGCAGAACTCATGCAGTGTATTGAGCGCGTATTGACGGCGCAATCTTTGGCTGAAATCATCCAATAATTTCAGACTAACCGCTCACGCCCCCGTGCAAAACCTGACAGGTTTTACTGGGAGCGATGAATACTGTCCCCACCTGAAACCCGAAGCTCTGGATTTTGATTAAGTGCTTAAAACCCAAGTATTTGTAGCAAACTTGATAAAGCAAAAAATACAGCTTCTGGCAGCTATGAGTATAAACTTTTACATTCCTGAGCGGTCAACTTTTTGCCTGTCAGTAGGCAGGTTTCGCATCGCTTGTATTTTGTTAAAATCAGCGCAACAGATTTTTACTGAAAACGCCGAAAAACTTTTTTATATAAAAATCAATGACTTACGTTAATGTACTTTCACTAAAATCAATGACCTACAGACTTTTACAGAGTTTTCAGTAATTTAATAATCTGCTTGATGTTGATGCCAGAGTGCTAAAGCTTGATGAACAAGATCAGCTTGAGAAATTTTCTTCTTTTTCGTCAAACTCTTGATTTTCTCTATATCTTCTACAAAAAGCCGCAAACTTTTGGTTTTAGTGCCACTTTTTTTTTCATGCTTAGAACGTGCAACATCTTGTGCTTTTTTGTTTTTACTATGGGTTGCCATCGATACTCATCCTTTAAGTTTTGTAAAAAGAATCGTTATCTGTCAACTTTAATAACCAATCCTGCATATAGAGCAAATCCAATTCTCGATCTTTTAACTGTTCTGCCAGTTGGCGATAAACATCTGCGGCATTTTGTGCGCGTTTTGCTTCCTGCTGACTGAGTTCAAAAGTCAGTTTAGATAATTTGACGATATGCGCTAAATCTTCTATTTTTTTAGCTTTGACATGATCGGCTTTGCTTAAATATTTACCCATTTTACGCAAAGCCTGTTTTTGTTCATTCGCATCTTGACTTGCCAAGTATTTGGCATGTTCTTGTTGCCAATGCTGAATTAATTTTTTCGCGTTACTCATACTGCCCCCTCAATCAAGTGATAGCCGATAGTTTATAAAACTATCACTACAGTATAGGTCTATCGTGTACGATAATCAATGACTGGGAGTCGCTGATTGCGGGTCAGCCTGCCGCCGTTGGCGGTGATTCGGCTAGATAGGCATTTAGCTGCTACCAAAACTGCCCGCTACCCACCGCCGCGCATTGTAAAACATCTGCATCCAAGGGCTGCGTTCGTCACGCCAGGCATCGGGCAGCCAGCTATGGCGCGAGCTGAGGAAAATCCGCTCAGGGTGCGGCATCATAATGGTGAAACGCCCGTCGCTGGTGGTCATGCCGGTCAAACCGCCTGGCGAGCCGTTGGGGTTAAAAGGATAGATTTCGGTGGGGCTGCCGTAGTTATCCACATAGCGCAAAGCTTGCAAAGCGGTTGGCAGCGGCGCAGTGCTGTAAGCGCGCCCTTCGCCGTGTGCGACGACAACCGGCAGGCGCGAACCGGTCATGCCGTGCAGGAACAGCGAGGGCGAATCCAGCACTTCGACCATCACATAGCGCGCTTCAAATTGTTCGGAGCGGTTGCGCACAAAACGCGACCAAGCGGCTGCGCCGGGGATTAAATCGTGCAGTTGCGCGAGCATTTGGCAGCCATTGCACACGCCTAGGGCGAAGCTGTCAGGACGCTGGAAAAAGGCGGAAAATTCGTCATAAGCGCGGCTGTTGTAGCGAATTGAATTTGCCCAGCCGCCGCCCGCGCCGAGTACGTCGCCGTAAGAAAAACCGCCCGCTGCTGCCAGCCCTTGGAAGTCTTTGAGGCTCACGCGCCCGGCAATGATGTCGCTGATGTGGACATCCACAGCGGTGAAACCAGCACCCTCAAAGGCGGCTGCCATTTCATGCTGACCGTTTACCCCCTGTTCGCGCAGGATGGCGACGCGCACCGCTGCGCCGCCAACGGCGGGAGCTTGGAGTGTAAAAGTGGTGTGCAGATGCAAGCCGGGATCGGCATCGTCTAGCCAGCGGTCGTATTCTTCTTGAGCGCATTGCGGGTTGTCGCGCAGTCCCTGTATTTGGTAGCTGGCGTTTGACCAGAGGCGATGTAAGTGTTTGATTTCAAAATGGTATTTGTCTAAAACAAGGGTTTTGTCCGAGTTGGGGTGTGCGATAACATGCAGGTGTTCGCCTAAGTCGGTGTGTTGGGTGAAGTATTGTTTTATCGCTGCAACATCAGCGGCTTTGACTTGGATGACCGCGCCGAGTTCTTCGGCAAATAAGCTTGAGAGGTTTGCAAATGCGGGGTTTGACAGGCTAACGCCGATATTGCTGGCAAACATCATTTCGCACAGGGTGACCAACAAGCCGCCGTCAGAGCGGTCGTGATAGGCGAGAATTTTCGAGCGTAACGCTTGAATGGCTAAAAAGAAGTCTTTGACATCACGCGCTTCCACGTCCGGCGCGACATCGCCCAGTTGTTGGTAAACCTGTGCCAACATGGAACCGCCTAAGCGGTTTTTGCCGCGTCCTAAGTCAATCAGCAGCAAGCGCGTGTCGGCATCGGATTTGAGTTGCGGGGTTAAGCAGCGGTGAATATCGGACACTCGCGCAAACGCGGAAATAATCAGCGATAAGGGAGAAGTCACTGATTTTTCAATACCTTGCTCCTGCCAGGCGGCTTTCATTGACAAGGAATCCTTGCCCACCGGAATGGCAATTCCCAGTGCCGGACAAAATTCCATGCCTACCGCTCGCACCGTGTCGAACAAGTCCGCGTCTTCCCCCGCCGGTCCGCACGCTGCCATCCAATTAGCCGACAGCACAATATCGCTCATTGCCTCCACCGGCGCAGCGGCGAGGTTGGTTAAGGCTTCGCCTATCGCCATGCGTCCTGAGGCTGGCGCGTCGAGCAGGGCGATGGGTGCGCGCTCGCCCAGGCTCATTGCCTCGCCATTGCGGGCGGTGAAACCCGCAGCCGTCACCGCGCAGTCGGCAACTGGCACTTGCCAAGGTCCGACCATTTGATCGCGGATGACTTGTCCGCTGACGGAACGGTCGCCGATGGTGATTAAGAAGCTCTTGTCGGCAACGCTGGGCGCGAGTAAGACGCGCTCAATAGCCTCTTCAAATTCAACATTAAAACCCGCTAGACTTTCAAAGCCTAGCGGTTTTTTGTGCGTAACATTGCGCAACATTTTTGGCGGTTTGCCGAGTAAAACTTGTAGCGGCATATTGACCGGCAGACTCATCGGCTCATCAGCATCCACCACCAGCAACTGCTGCGCTGCCGTCACCTCGCCAACCACCGCATAAGGACAGCGTTCACGCTGACAAAACTGCTCAAACAGCGGCAGTTGATCGGGCGCGATGCCTAGCACGTAACGCTCTTGCGCTTCGTTGCTCCAAATTTCCATCGGTGACAAGCTTGGGTCGGCGGAGTGAATGTTGCGCAAATCAATCACGCCGCCGCGTCCGCTGTCGTTAATCAATTCTGGTAGGGCGTTGGACAAGCCGCCCGCGCCCACGTCGTGAATGGCAAAAATCGGGTTGTCGTCGCCCAACCGCCAACAGGCATCAATCACCTCTTGGCAACGCCGCTGCATTTCCGCATTACCGCGCTGCACTGAGGCAAAATCTAAGTCTTCGCAGCTGGTGCCAGCGTTCATCGACGAAGCCGCGCCGCCGCCGAGACCAATCAACATCGCCGCGCCGCCCAACACAATCAGCTTGCTGCCTATCGGCAGGGTGCGCTTTTCGATATTGGCAGCGGTGATATTGCCGACTCCGCCCGCCAGCATGATCGGCTTGTGATAACCGCGTCTTTGACCGCCGACTTCTAGCTCAAAACTGCGGAAATAACCGCACAAATTCGGGCGACCAAATTCATTATTAAAGGCACTGGCACCCAGCGGCGCGTCCAGCATAATCTGCAAGGCTGTCGCCATGCGTGCGGGTGTGCCGTAATGGTCTTCCCAAGCACGCGGCGCGTTGGGCAAATGCAGATGAGACACGGAAAAACCGCTCAAGCCTGCTTTCGGCTTAGAACCGCGTCCGGTCGCCCCCTCATCGCGGATTTCCCCGCCCGAACCGGTCGCCGCGCCAGCAAACGGCGAAATTGCGGTTGGATGATTGTGCGTTTCGACTTTCATTAAAATATGCCAAGCTTCTGTTTTATAAGCATAATGATGCTCAGTATTCGGGGCGAAAAGTGGCGTATCTGCGCCGCGCATCACTGCTGAATTGTCGTGATAGGCGGACAACACCTGCCCCGCATGTTGCTGATGCGTATGGCGAATCATGGCAAACAGCGACATATCCTGCGATTCGCCGTCAATGATCCAATCAGCATTAAAAATTTTGTGACGGCAATGCTCGGAATTGGCTTGCGCAAACATCATCAACTCGGCATCCGACGGATCGCGTTGCAGCGCGGTGAAATTGTCTAGCAAATAATCGATTTCGTCCGCCGACAACGCCAGTCCTAAATGGTGATTGGCTTCGACTAAAGCAGCGCGACCTTGCGTGAGGACGGCGATGGTTTGTAGCGGTTTGGGCGGCTGGTGGGCGAACAAGGCTTGTTGGGCTTGGTCTAGTAGAGAAGATGGGGGGGCTAATTTTCCGATCAGTGCGGCCTCGGCGGTCTGCGCTAAAAGGGCGACTTCGGTCATGCGATCGTGCAGTAACGCCGCCACTGCGGGCGCGTTTTCCACACCCCACACCTGCCACCACAGCCCGCGCTCAATCCGCGCAATGTGCGTCAAACCGCAGTTGTGCGCAATGTCGGTTGCCTTGCTCGCCCAGGGCGAAAGGGTGCCGGGGCGCGGGATGACTACAATGGCTCGCGCATCAGTCGGCAAGGTTTGGGGCGGCTGCACCTGCTCGGCGTTGATGGTGTATTGCAGCAGGGCGTTCAGTGTTTGCTGCTGCGCTTCGCTTAACTCAGCTTCTAATTCAATAAAATGTACAAAACGCGCAAATGCACCCTGTAGCTGTATGCCTTTTTGCGCGGCGGCGTGCAGGAGTTTGTCGTGACGAAAAGGGGAAAGCGCGAGATCGCCTAAAAACGACGCGGTGAGCTTGTTAGGGTGTGGCATAAGAGAAGTTTTATTTCCTAGTAAAGCCTTGAGCGGCATCGAAATGAATGGTTTAAGCTGTTGAATATGCTTGATAGTGTAACATTATGCCGAAAGCTATAGTGGCAATTTCAGGCATAAAAAAACCTGACAAGTTTGAAAAACCTATCAGGTTGTGCAGCTTGCACAACTGCCAACCTTGAGAAGATCGGCAGTCTTTTGAGATGGCTTAGTGAGAACTCGCGCCTTCTGCGCCGATACCGGTTTGACAGCGCACGTCTTGCGCGGCAAAGGCGGCACGGTCAATTTTCGCACGCTCGCTGTTGTCGGTGATGGAGAACAGCCAGATGCCTACAAAAGCGACTGTTACCGAGAACAGCGCGGGGTATTTGTAGGGGAAGATGGCGGAGGCGTTGCCCAGAATATCAACCCAGACAATAGGTCCGAGTATCACCAAGATGATGGCGGTTAATAAACCTGCCATACCGCCTATGAACGCGCCACGGGTGGTCAATTTAGACCAGAACATGGACAAAAACAGCACCGGAAAGTTGGCACTAGCGGCAATTGCAAATGCCAAGCCGACCATGAAAGCGATGTTTTGTTGTTCAAAGGCAATGCCGAGCAGAATGGCGATAACGCCTAAGGCAACCGTAGCGATTTTAGAAATGCGCATTTCGGTGATTTCGTCAACTTGCCCCTTTTTCAAAACACTGGCGTAGAAATCATGCGATACCGCCGAAGCACCGGCTAAAGTGAGACCCGCAACAACCGCGAGGATGGTGGCGAAAGCAACGGCGGAAATGAAGCCTAAGAAGATGTCACCGCCTACAGCTTGGGATAAATGCACGGCTGCCATGTTATTGCCGCCGATTAAGCTGCCGCCTTCCAAGTATTCGGGATTGGTAGCGACTAACACGATAGCACCAAAACCGATAATGAAAGTGAGGATGTAGAAGTAACCGATAAAACCAGTGGCAAAAAATACTGATTTACGGGCTTCTTTGGCATCTGCGACAGTGAAAAAGCGCATTAAAATGTGTGGCAAGCCTGCCGTACCGAACATCAGGGCAATACCCAGAGAAATGGCTGAAATCGGATCAGACACCAAACCACCGGGTCCCATAATATCGCCACCGGCTGCCACCACTTGTTGATGCTTGTCTAGCGTGCTTTCATTAACCACATCCACCGCGCTTTGGAACAGGGCTTCGAGACTGAAACCAAACTGATAGAGCACCATGATTGCCATGAAGGTCGCGCCAGACAGCAACAGTACGGCTTTGATGATTTGTACCCAAGTGGTCGCCAACATGCCGCCGAAGGTGACGTACATGATCATTAATATGCCAACTAGAATAACCGCATATTCGTAGGGTAAATCAAACAGGACTTCAATCAGTTTGCCCGCGCCCACCATTTGTGCGATGAGATATAAAATCACTGTGGCTAAGGCACCAAAAGCGGATAGGGTGCGGATAGGCGTTTGACTGAGGCGATAAGAGGCGACATCGGCGAAGGTATATTTGCCCAAGTTGCGCAGGCGTTCTGCCACCAAGAACAGGATGACAGGCCAGCCGACTAAGAAGCCAATGGAATAAATGAGTCCATCAAAGCCGGTCATAAACACTAAACCGGAAATCCCCAGAAAAGACGCGGCTGACATGTAGTCGCCGGCTATCGCTAAACCGTTTTGAAAACCGGTAATGCCACCGCCTGCGGTGTAAAAGTCTTTGGCAGTTTTGGTGCGACGCGCTGCCCAGTAGGTGATGCCTAAAGTCCCTGCGACAAAGGCGAGGAACATAATGACCGCAGTGACATTCAGGGGTTTATCGCCCGGTAAAGCATCGCCGGTGGCGAACACTGCACCCGCGGCAAGGAAAATGGTGATAAATGCCGCCCACAAGGTAAAAGATTTTCTCATTTGATGGATTCCTTGATTTCGTTAGAAATATTATCAAATTCGCCATTGGCGCGATAAACATAAATGCCCGTTAAAAGAAAGGCAGAAAGAATGATGAATACGCCGACAGGAATGCCAACACTAATCACCGAAGTCGCACTGATTTTGGCTGCCAACACCTGCGGCGCAAAAGCCAGTAGCAAAATAAAGCCGTAATAGATGGTCAACATGATGATGGAAAGAATCCACGCAAACTTAGTACGTTTAGACACTAAATCGTTGTATTTAGGATGACTTGTGATTTTCTCCACAAGTTCTTGGCTGATATTTGCCTGTTCCATTTGGGTCTCCTCGAAAAAAGCTAAAAAAATCCCCTTTGATAAAACCTGCTAACAACTAGAATTTTCCAGTGTGTAAACTTGTTTTGGTATTTTAGGGAGAATGAAGATACTCAGTCGCAATGCCGGTTGCTGTTTTGGACTTATCCTTAGTGTGTACGCCAAACCGAGTCGTTACTTTGCACGAAGCGCAAAAGCGCAGGGACTATAGTTATTTTCATACTACAGCGCAACAGCTATTAACAAAGTTAGAGGTTTTACTAAAATCCGCTAGTAATGTTAATGACGCAGGTTAGGCTGCCTTAGAAAGCGTTACCGGCGATAAACAGAAAGCCTGCAATGCCGCAAATTCCCAAAGCCGCAAGCAGTGCCGGTATATTCAAGACATTGAAACCATTTTTCATAGAAATGCCGCTCACAATAACAGCTATCACAGCCACCGCTATAGCCGAGAAAAACAACAGTTGTACGCAAGCCGTGTCGCAGCTTCGTTCAGACAAATCGCCGGACAACAGATTTACGCCCATGCTGATGAACAACGCCCAAGCAATAAGGGCAAGTAAAACAGAGACCAAAGAGAGTGCTTTCATTGAATATTCTCCTTAAGTGGGATATAAAAAAAGCTGTCGTTATACTTTGATTGTTGGTGACGACAGCAGGAAACATGAGTGCTATCAGTCCCCGCAGCTTGACAAGATTAACCTGTGGGGACTGAATGGCTAAAGGTAACACGCAAAAAAGATACTTCCAAGCCTGACAGATGTTCAAATTACTCGCGGAGCTTTATCCGTAGGGTTTGCCCTCGTGCCAGCACTCTGAGCGGCACGATCGGTTCGCGCTCTATGCGAAACGAGGGGCAGGGTGATCTGACCGACACCCAAAGCGAGTGCAGACTATAACCTGCGCATAAACACATCAATCATTATTATGTGGCATTAACTTTCAGCAGCGCGTTTATCTCTTGCAACTGTATAATTTGTTGCCTGAGAAGCTCTATCTCTTTATCTCGTTCTTGTAATAATAACCGTGATTTTTCAAGTTCATTTGCACATTCCGTTTCGCTGAGAACAATGTGACCTTGTGGATTATAAATTGATTTAGCATTTGAATAATTATGATTACTTAGCATACAGGCAGTGTATGTGACATTGTGAGCATTTAAATCGAGTAATTGTGATAAGCCCACCTCCATCACGTCTGCAATCTGTGTTAAACGTGATAAATTAACATCAGTTTCGCCACGCTCAATCTTTGCGTAACTGTTGACAGCGATCCCAAGTTTATTTGCAGTCTCTTCTTGAGACCACCCTTTGAGCATTCTCATAACTTTTATTTTATTATAAAAATCAGTAGCTTGCATAAAATAACACCTCCTGTATGTTGAAATAAAATATATGAGCTTCTGTATTCTTTAATAAATTAGGTGTTTAATGTGGAGCAGTTTTTAATGGCTCACCAAAACCCTAGCGCAAGAGTAAAAGTCTAAACTAGATTGGGTGCTTAATCTAATCTATTTTTTGTGTTTTTTAGATTAAATTTGGGTGGTGATTATTTGATTAAATTTGCTAAGGAGCTTAGTGATGAAAAAAAGTGTAACCCTTTTTGTGACCATGGTGTTAGTGTTGCCCAATGTTTCTTATTCTGAGGATATGTCAAAAAAACAAGCAGATGCTTTGATGACATTAGGTCAGTTGCAGGCAAGACGACCTGATCTTAAAGATGCAGTTCTAATGGTAGATAGAAAAAACTGTGAAAAAGACAAAGTATGGATTTATTCATCTCGTCGTTACACAGGAACAAAGGAAATTTGTCCTGTTATTGCAGATACACAAGAAAAAATTTGTACATTTAAACCTGTTAAAAAAGATGTTTACTATAAATCGAAAGGCTTAGAAGATCAACAGGTTAAAGTAACCACAGTGACTTTTGAAGTTCCCAAGCAAGAGTGGGTACCTGATACAAAACAAGTGCTGGTATATCAAAAGCGTGAAGAAAAGCCTGTTGAGCCACGAAGTCCAGAGTATGAAACAAAATATTTTTTCAATACTAATAAAAGATAGTATTGAGCTTTTTGTAAAGCTATCTGATATACATTCAATACCAGATAGCTTTGTATTTGACTTTAATTAAAAAGATGAAAAACATGAATAAATTCTTATTTAGCGCAGTTGTCTTGTTATCGTTTTCTTTTAATGTATTTGCATTTGAACGACTTTCTTTGCATGTTGAGCTTCCTGTGGGATGGGAACGCACAGATAAGGAACAAATTAAGCCAATTAGCAGTGAAGGCATTAAAAGTCAGTTTATATACGGGGCTAAATCAGTTAATGGGAGTTATTTTTTTATTAGCTATGATGATACCGACATAAATGAACCAACTTTAATTGATGATATATTCTTTGGCTCTAGTGAAGAATTTTTACCTTGGAAAGCTAAAGTAAGTCAATCAGCCAATGCAGTTAAACTTCCTTACAATAATAGAGAGGCAAATTTAACATTTGCAGATATAAAAATGGAGGGTAAAGGCTCTGGGTTTGATTTTTTAACTGGAAATCAAATAGATACCATTTCAATGACACGCTTTTTTCCAGTTATTCTTGCTTTAAGCAATGTCAATGATATTCAATCTGGGCTTTTAGCTATTGATTTTCGTGGTAAAAAAACTTCCACAAAAGATATTGAAGATTTTAATGTCTTCAAGGAGCAGTTTTTTTCTTTTGTACGCATACCGCAAGACATTGTGATTGATGATGCTAAAAATTATCGAGTTTATCTCAATGCAAGAAGTACCGTGAATCAAAAAGCATCTGATATTCAAAGTGCGCAAACTCAAGAAAACTGTAAATTGAATATGACCTTCGAGTTTTATGAGGAAAAATTTTGGTCTCCAGAGGAGCTAGAAATATTAAGTAAAAAGTTTGCAGAACTAGCAAAAAAAAAGGTAATAAAATGAAAGTAAAGTTATGTTTTATAATTATCACGGTATGGTTGCAGACTGGGTGTGTTAATGAATATAACTTAAAGCAATTTAACCCTGGAAAAACAGCGATTCTGTTACATTTAGATGGCAATATTGATGATGCTATTGGCAAGTATAGAGAACAATTAAGTGATAACCCTGATGATCTTATTGCTGCTAATAACCTTGGTGTAGCACTTTATGAAAATAAACAATATGATGAAGCAATGATGATATTCCAAGATATTCTTAGAAAAGAACCATCTCATCAGTCTGCAAAATCAAATTTAAATATTTTGCAACAAAATAATTTCTAGCACCTCAGACAGCATCATACCTTCCATCAAACTTGCTAGCGGAGCTGGGCTTGAAACCTTGATTCGTAGGTTTTGGGATGTTTATACTCATAGTCGCCAGAAAGTAAGCGTTCAGACCCCAGTAAAAAACCTGACAGTTCTTGAAGACCTGTCAGGTTTAGCGCGGGGTGTGAATGGTTGCACCAGAAACTGCATTTTTTGCTTTATCAAGTTTGCTGCAACTACTTGGGTTTTAAGCACTTAATCAAAATCCCTGAGAGCAGTTTCAGGCGCAGGACAGTATAAGCTAACCAGTGAATTTGCCGCTTTCAATGCGTTGCGCTTCCATCAGTTCTAATTCCCTGGAACCGGACACGACGACTTTTGCGTTGGGCACAAAATCTAAAGTGCTGGCGCGGTCGGCATAGGGGATTTGATTAAGCAACACCTTAATGGCGTTCAAACGTGCCAAATGTTTGTCGTTAGAGCGGATGATCGTCCAAGGCGCGTCGCTGGTGTGGGTGCGACGTAGCATTTCATATTTGACGTTGGTGAAATCATCCCAGCGTTCTTGTGCTTGTAAATCCACTTCGCTGAGTTTCCATTGACGCAAAGGGTCTGTTTTGCGGCGTTCAAAGCGACGTGCTTGTTCTTCGCGGGTGACACTGAAATAAAGCTTTATTAAATGGGTGCCTTGACGCACCAAATCATTTTCAAAGCTGGTCACGCCCATCATAAAATTTTTGTATTCTTCATCGCTACAAAAACCAAAAACAGGCTCTACCATGGCGCGGTTGTACCAGCTACGATCAAATAATACAATCTCTCCGGCACGAGGGAAGTGTTCTATGTAGCGTTGAAAAAACCATTGTGTGCGTTGTACGTCTGAGGGTTTGCCTAAAGCGACGATGCGATAGTGTTTTTCATTCATGTAGCGAGTCATGCGGCGAATGGTGCCGCCTTTGCCAGCGGCATCGCGTCCTTCAAACAGGATAATCATTTTTTCACCCGTTTGTTCTAAGTGTTTTTGCAATTTAATAATTTCTGCTTGGTAGGGTTTTAATTCTTGCTCTTCTCGACGACGCTGAACGGCTTTATTTTCTGGTTTTTTTAAGCTTTCATTTTCAGCTTTCAGTTTTTTGTATTCGTTTAGCAGTTCTTCGGGCGTGAGTTTTTTGCCATCGACTTCAAATGTCGTTTGCATTTTTTTTCCTTCTGTCATTGTATTTTCCTTTCTTACGAATTTTCCAAAACCTATCAAGTTCTGCGTGCGTGACCGTTCACGCCCCTATGCAAAACCTGACAGGTTTTTCTGGGAGGGAGGTGAATGCTTACCCGGGTGCTGCGTTTAACTCTGTACTTGATTGCGTCCATTTTCTTTAGCCGCATATAATTTTGCATCGGCGGCTTTGATTAAATCTAAAGATGAACGCGCTTCATCGGGAATGCAGGTGGCAACGCCTAAGCTGGCGGTGACAACCTGGCTGATGTCTGAATCACTGTGTGGAATGTGCAGTTGTTCAATCTGTTGGCGGATTTCTTGCGCAAAATGTATCGCAGTGTCGTGATCGGTGTTGCCGTACAAGACGGCAAATTCTTCGCCGCCAAAGCGGGCGGCTAAATCGGTTGGGCGTGTACCCACAGCGGCAATGGTTTGAGCCACCTGTTTTAAGGTGTCATCGCCTTGCAAATGACCGTAGGTGTCGTTGTAGGGTTTGAAATAATCAATGTCGATCATGATTAGGGATAGGGGTGTTTTGGCACGTTGGCAGCGTCGCCATTCGTTTTTTAAGCATTCATCAAAGCGTCGTCGATTAGCCAGTAAAGTCAGTCCGTCACGGTCAGCAAAGGCTTGTAATTGTTTGGTTTTTTGTCGCAAAGCCAGATGTGTTTTGACCCGCGCTAGAAGGATTTTGGGGTTAAAAGGTTTGGTCACATAGTCCGCCGCGCCTAATTCAAAGCCTTGTAGAACGTCTTCATCTTCGGCTTTCGCTGACAAAAAAATGATCGGAATGTCACGGGTAATGGGGTCTTTTTTGAGTTGGCGACAGGTTTCAAAACCGTCCATTTCCGGCATCATAATGTCTAATAAAATCAAATCGGGCATGATTTTACTGGTTAAAGTCAGTGCTTGTACGCCGTTTTGCGCGATATTGATTTGATAATCTTGTTGGCGTAACACGGTGCCTAAGACGCGAATATTGTCGGGCGTGTCATCAACAATCAAGATACGCTGCGCGGCTAATTCCTGAAAAACAGTATCGATGTTTGTCATAGTTGTATCATTCACAAGGTAATCCTTTATTCGCTGCGCAATAAATGTAGGCTGATTTTTGTGCCATGATGTTCTGCATCTTCTTTTTCTGAACGCGACTCAACGCGAATATCGCCGCCATAAGTGTGTATGAATTTTTGCACTAGGGGCATTCCAAAGCCTGTGCCTTGTTCGCCCTGTGTACCGCGCCGGCTGGTGGTTTTGCGCACGTCAAACAGCCCATCTAAGAGTTTTTCTGACATGCCGATGCCGTCATCTTCAATGTGCAAAATAAGCATTTTGCTATCAACAATTTCAGTATAAAGGCGAATTTCAGTGTCTGCATAAGAAAATTTTAAGGCGTTGGTGAGCAGATTATTAATCACCGAATTAACAAAAGAAGTGCGTTCAGCAATGATGTTTAAGTCGGCATCAATGTTTTTCACCAGCCGCACATTTTTTTCACTAAAACGTGTTCGTAACATACGTTCAGATTCGGTAATCATGCTTAACAAATTATGCGTTTCTAAGTTGAGTCGATGTTCGTCTAACGCCTGCATCTCACGCACCAGTTGTATGACGTTTAAGCCATTGTCGGCGGCGGATACTAATAATTCGCGCATTTCCTCAAAGCTGGCAAAAAAGTCCGGCATATTGAGGATAGACAACATAGTACTCATGGGATTGGCTAGATCGTGACAAAGAATATGCACCAGTGCTTTGCGCTCATTGCTGATGCGTTCGATTTCATCGCGGTTGTGTTTGAGTTCTAATTGGGTGCGGACGCGGATGAGCAGCTCGTTGGCGTTGAAAGGTTTGGTGACATAATCCACCGCGCCCAATTCAAAGCCGCGCACAATGTCGTTGGTTTCCGATTTTGCGGTTAAGAAAATAATGGGGATTACCCGTGTACGCTCTTGCGCTTTGAGGTGTTTGCAGGTTTCAAAGCCGTCTAGCTCTGGCATCATCACATCCAGCAAAATCAAGTCGGGTAATACTTCTTTAAGCATTTCTAAGGCTTGCAGACCATTTTGTGCGACATAGATTTGATAATTTTCACGTCTCAGCGTTGCCCCCAGTACCTGAATATTTTGCGGGGTATCATCAACAATCATGACGCGAGGTGCTTTTGCGGCATCTGTCATTCTGAATAAATCCTTGCTATCCATCTAAAACAGCTTAAATTTGTCGCGTTACGCGGTGGCTGCTCTTGGCGAACAGCAGCCTTTGCGTAACGTCGGTAAATTTTGTAAAAATTTCTTAAGCATAACACGCTTTAAGTGGATAATTGAGGAATCAACTGAGCAAAATTTTCCAAATAGACAAATTCATCTGATTGGCGGGGCGGCTGTTGGCTGTCGGGACAACGCACTGCCAACAAATGCGCAATGCCGTAGCTTTTAGCGGAACGCAACACCGGCAAACTGTCGTCAATCAATAAAGTGCGTTGCGGGGTATAGCTTTCTCGCGCTTGCAAACGCCGCCAAAAATGTCCATCTTCTTTGGGTAAGCCCAGTTCATGCGAGCTGATAATCTGGTCTAAATGCGCACCTAAGCGGGTTTTACGCATTTTCAAAGCTAGGGTTTTTTGATGTGCATTGGTGACTAACACAGCGCGTCGCCCGCTGTTGCGCAATGCTTGCAAAAATTCAATGACCTGCGGATGTTCGGCAATCAGATGCGCCACCTCTTCTTTGAGCAAGGGAATGTCTAGTCCCAAGGTGTCAGTCCAATAATCCAAACAATACCAATCTAGCGTGCCTTCAACGCGCTGGCAAATCGCTAAAAATTCTGCTTTGGCAATCTCTAGCGGCAGATTTTGTTTTTCTGCGTAGCGTTGTGGCACCAGTTCTAGCCAGAAATAATTATCAAAATGCAGATCGAGCAGTGTGCCGTCCATATCTAACAGCACATGTTCAATCGCTTGCCAATCAACTAAAGACATCAGTTTCTCCTCAGAGCCTGTAAAAAAATCAACCACCAGCGAATTTTCTCCTCTTATGGAGCATCAAAAAAACACCTGCGTGGCTACCAAAGCCCTCACTGTTGGATTTTCTTAATTTTTGCCGCTAAAATCTCAATATATCGATATTTTTGGCATCTGAAGCACTCGCGTCAAGACCAGACCCTAACAGGCGCTCCCGCAGAATGCTGACTTTTTCACTGCTGCTGTACTGTTTGCGTGTCTTGCTCATTTCCTGACCCTTTTGCTTGGTAGTGACTCATTTAACTCAAGCAAAATTCCGATTCCAGGTGAAGCATAACAGTAACGCACAAGACCGACGAAAAGACCAGCAGGGGGGGGTATTTGTTGCGAGTTAGCTTACCACTCACCACTCGAAAAGATTAAATCGCTACACAAAAATTCACTAACATACGCCGCCCATCTTCGAGCAGTACGCGATGCGTCAACACGCCTAAACTCAGTGCCGTTCCGTTGCGGCGTTGTTCGTTGGTATGCTTGAACAGTTTGGGGGCTTCATTGCTGATGAGCAGGCTGAAGTAATCTCGGATGGCTGCGTCGTGGTGGGCGGGCGGCAGCACGGTGGTGAAGGGCTTGTGGAGTAATTCTTCTATCGCATAGCCGTATAAATCTGCATAAGCTTTGTTGATGAGTATAAAACGTCCGCGATCATCGGTGATGCTTATGCCTATTTGCGTGGTTTTGAAAATGAAATCGGCTAAATTGTCTGCGCTCAGTTTACTTAACACGTCGGGCGTTTGTGTTGCTGTGTTGACCGGCAAGCCTAGTTGCCAGTTGTGCCAGCCATTGACATTGTGTTGCTGCGAAAAGTCAAACCAGTCTATCGCTTGCTGTACGCCATTTTTACAGATTATCTGCCCCTGCCAACGCGGGGCTTGGGTTTCGCCGCGCAACCGTGAGCGTTGTAAACGGTCGGGATAGAGCATTTGCATGGCTTTGGCGTTGTTGAGTATCTCTTCACGCGGGTAGCCGGTGAGTTGTTCTGCGGCGGCATTCCATGCCACCAGTTGCCCGCTTTTATCGACTGCGTGAAGCAGCAGCGGCAGTTGCTCAAGCATCTGCCGCAGGCTGTCTTGCTGCCGGCTGGGTTTTTCCATGACAGTGCGCGGGTTGCAATCAGTGATGTCAATCGCATAAACCACCACGCCTTTGACTTCGCCGCTGGCTTTGGTGTAGGGGATGCGCCCTATTTGTAAGCGTCTTTCGCTGCCGCGGTTTTGTAAAAATATATCCTGTTTTTCATAAGATGGCTCGCCGCTTTGTAATACGCTTTGGTTGTTCGAGTAAAAGGCGCGGCTGTCATCGCTGGGAAAGGCTTCTTGCCCCAATTGGTTGACGTGCAGTAGGCGGTTGTTTTGGTCACGATGCCAGATCATGATCGGCACGGTGTCAAATATCATTTGGTATTCTTCCCATTGATTGCGCAGGGTTTCCCATATTCGTTTGCGCTCGCTGATGTCGTGCATGAGTTCAAATTTGAACAATATGTGTCCGTCTCTACTGCGCACCGCATCGGCGCGTTGCCACACATGGAATAGCTTGCCACTGGCATTGAGTACGTCTAATTCGCCGCTCCAGCTTTCGCCTTGCGCCAGTGCGGGTTTGACTTCACGCTCAATGATTTCATGCGATTCAGGCGGGTAGTCCATGCGCCGCTGTTGTTGGCGGGCTTGTTCAAGCGAGCGTCCAAACAATTTACTATAGGCGGGGTTGACGTATATCGGCTCGTTGCTTGGGCTGCTAATGGTGATTGCTTCGTCGGAGGCTTCGATAATGGATTTGAATAGTTGCAGGTCGCTTTGGGTTTTGTCGCGCTCGGTGATGTCTATCCCTACGCCAAACAGATAATCCAACATGCCTTCGGGCTTGACCACAGCGCGGGCGTGCCATTCTACTTTTAGCACTTCGCTATTGCGCGTCATCAGTTGGCTATAAATCACTTGCGGGCGCATGGATTGCGCCAGCGATGCAAACAACTCTTCAATATGCGGGCGTTCTGTGTCGGGTACTAATGCGTCCAAAAACAGCTTGTCTTCCAATTCTTCGAGATTGTAATCCAAGGCTTTCAGCATCGCATTGTTGATCATGCGAATGCTGCTGTCGGGATTGATGGCAAAGAAGAAGGTGGGTGAACTTTGCACCAATGTCTGCACGAAGTCACGCTCGGTGCGCAACGCTTCTTCGGCGGCGCGGCGGTCGGTGATGTCGCGTAGGGTTGCGCAGACTAGCGAGCGTCCTTGAAATAGGTAGGTGCTGCCGGTGGAGATTTCTACGGGAAACACGGTGCCGTCTTTTTTCTTATGCCAGCGCAAGGGGATGATTTGATGGCGTCCGCCGCTGTAAAGCGCGGCACGCGACTTAACGGGTTCGGCGGATAAATCGCTGGTGGTCAAATGTAGCCATTCATCCTTTGTGTAGCCATACATGGATACAGCGACGTTATTGACATCAAAGATTTGCTGCGAGTTGGCATCAAACACTACTGTGGCTGCGGATGAGGCTTCAAACAGTTGGCGATATTTAGATTGGCTTTCCCACAAAGCGGTTTCTAGTTGCTGCCGTTCGCTGGTCTCGCGGATCACCTGCAAGAGCATTTCTTTGCCTTGTAGCACAAACGGGTTGGTGGTGACTTCTACTGGGAAGACGCTGGTGTCTTTGCGTTTGTGGTGGCGGCGACGGGTTTGGCGGGTTGGGCGTTTGCCGGCTGCACTGGCTTTTTCCGCTTGGGCGGATAATTCGGTGCGCTTGATGCGTAGAAATTCTTGTCGATTGAAGCCATACATCTGCGTGGCGGCGCGGTTTACGTCAACAATTTTGTCTGTGTTTGCGTCAATTAATAAAATCGCATCGGTTTCTGTATCCATTAATTGTTGGTAACGGGTTTCGCTTAACTGCCGCTGATCTTCGACTTGCTGACGTTCGGTGATGTCTTGGTGCATCCCGATCAAGTGCGTCGGTTTGCCCGCCGCATCGCGCACCACAGTGCCGGTGCAGCGCACCCAGCGATAGCTGCCGTCTTTATGTTGTAGGCGATGGGTGTTATCCAAACGATGCGTCACGCCTTCGAGATGGTTTTGAATGTCTGCCATGACGCGCTTGTAATCGAGCGGGTGTACGCGCTGATACCAGCTTTCGGCGCTGCCAACCAGTTCGTCTTCATAGCCCAACATGGCTTTCCATTGCGGCGAAAAACTGATGCGATTATTGTCTAAGTTCCAATCCCAAAAATCGTTTTGTAGCGTATCCGCACCGCCGCCTTTGGGCATTTCTACCTGTTCGCGCAGCGATTGCTCGGTTTCTTTGAAATGCGTCACATCAGAAAAAGAAATCACCACCGCATAAGGGGTCATTTCGTCGCGCCACAAGGGATGGGCATTGAAGCGCAGCCACAGGGTTTCACCGTCGGGTTTTTCTACGCCAATAATGCTGTCGGTATAGGCTTTGCCGGTGCGTAAGGTGCATATCGCGGGATGGGTTTCGGTAGGGTATGGGCTGCCGTCTTCTTTCAGCATCTGCCAATCGGGATCAACCAGCGTCCAGCCGATCATGTTTTCTACTGTTAAGCCCAATATATGCTCGGCACTGGGATTGCACGCACCAATCGTCCCGTTGGCATACTGCAACACTACGCCTTCTTCTAGCACGCTGATCATTTCATCCGCGACTGAGGGTCTTTCGCGTCCGCTGATGTCCATTGCCGTGACATAAAAAGCGTCTTCTTGTGAGGCGGCGGAGGTCACTTCCCACAACAGATGTCGGTAAGTGCCGTTTTGATGGCGAAAACGGCAAGAAAATGAAGTGGACACACTGCCTTTGCGTAGCTGCTCAAAATAGTATTCAGTGGATAGGCGATCTTCGGGGTGGATAAAATCCAGCAAAGGCTGGGTCAGCAAGGGGCCGGTAGAAAATCCCAAGGTTTTTTCCCATGCCGCATTAACCTCTTTGAAGCGCACTTCAAAATCAAGAATCGCGAACATGGCAGAGGAACGCCAAAAAAAACGCGAATGATGCGGGGTCTCGGACATAAGAGTATCCTAAAAAAGCTATTGTTTTATGTACTTGAAGGGCGCGGCGCGAGAAATCCTACCGCACAGCCTGCTATCCCTTTTGGAGGGGCTTCGTGCAACTAGAATGCCACTATGCGCGTGGCGTGTGCGAAGCCGTAGTTTTGCAGTCAGCTAGAAATGCTGATAGCCGCTTTTTTGGGCGGCTGTATAAATCCGTTGGGCTTCATCTAGGCATACAATACCTGATTGATAGGTTACTCTACCAATGCAAGTAAACACTGTTGCAGCCTGTGCCAGATTCTGTGACACCTGTGCAGATTGTGCGACAGGCGCGGTAAAACACAACTCATAATCATCGCCGGCGGACAGGGCTAAAGCCCAAGCCAACTCTCGCGGCAATTCCGCCAATGCTGCGGACAAGGGCAGGGCGGTCAAATCCAGCACAGCACCCAGTCCATCGCCGTTGAGCAAATGCCCTAAATCTGCCAGCAAGCCATCTGACACATCAATCGCGCTACTCGCCACACCACGCAATGCCAAACCCGCCGCCACTCTCGGCGTAGGGCGGTTTAAGCGCGGCAATACGGCGGCTGCCTGTGACGCGGATAACTCAATCTCGCCCTGCCAATGACGCAACGCCAGCCCCGCATCGCCCAAGCTGCCGGTGACATAAATGTGATCATCGGGTCGCGCTCCTCGCCGTTTTAAGATTAACTGCGGCGGACAAAAGCCCATTATTTGTACGCTTATGGTTAAGCTGCCGCGAGTGGTGTCGCCGCCGATTAATGCTACTTTGTGGGGTTGTGCTGCTTCTAGTAAACCCGCAGAGAATTTTGCTAACCATTCTTCGTTGGCGTTCGGCAGTGTTAGGGCTAAGGTGAACCAAGCCGGCGCCGCACCCATGGCCGCCATATCGCTTAAATTCACTGCCAATGCCTTATAGCCAATATCTTCAGGGCGCGTCTCCAGCGGAAAATGCACGCCCGCCACCAGTGTATCCACCGCGGTCACTAATGCCAATCCGGGCGGCACTTGGCACACCGCCGCGTCATCGCCAATGCCGAGCAAGACATCCTCGCGCAAGCCTTGTTGAAGCGACTGCGCAGGGTGCGCAAAATATTTTTCAATTAAAGCAAATTCTTGCATAGAGATTGTTATTGGTTAGCCCGGTAGGGTGCGCGACATCTTTATCGTCGCGCACGCGGGATGATGGATAGAAAGTAGGATGATGGATAGGCGCATGGCATGTGCGAAGCCTAGAAGAATAAGTTTAGAGCTAGTAGCCCACTGCTACCGCCGAGCTACGGCGCGGATCGGCGGCACCTTGCAACTCGCCGGTTTGCGGATTGCGCAAAATACTATGAGCCGCTCCCATCGTCCATGTGGAAGTTAACACTTTTTGCTCCATCATCAATAGGTTAAAGCGTGTATCTGGGCTTAAGCCGGGTTCCACTAGCAGGCTGTCTGGCAACCATTGGTGATGAACACGCACCGCATTGACCGCTTCTTGAATATTCAAACCGTGTTCTATCACATTCAAAATGACTTGCAGGGTGGTGGTGATAATTTGCGAACCGCCGGGGCTACCGGTGAGCATAAAGGGCGCGCCGTCTTTTAATACCAAAGTGGGCGACATGGAGCTTAACATGCGCTTATTGGCTGCCACGGCGTTCGCTTCGCCACCGATTAAGCCATAGGCATTGGGCACCCCAGGCTTGGCACTGAAGTCATCCATTTCATTGTTCAGCAAAAAGCCCGTGCCTTCCGCCATCAAGCCTGAGCCAAAGCTGAAATTGAGGGTATAAGTATTGGCTACCATGTTGCCTGCCGCATCCAGCACGGAAAAATGCGTGGTTTGCGGGCTTTCGGCGGCGGGCGGCGTGCCTGCTTTGATCTGCTTAGAGGGCGTGGCTTTTTCTATATTGATGCGGTCGCGCAGGGCTTGCGCATAGCCGAGTGCGGTCAAGCCGCCGATGGGGACGGGCACAAAATCGGGATCGCCTAAGTATTCGGCACGATCGGCGTAAGCGCGTTTCATGGCTTCGCTCATGCGGTGAATAGTCGCGGCAGAATTGTGTCCCAAGGTGCGTAAATCGTAACCGGATAAGATATTTAGCAACTGCACAATATGCACACCGCCGGAACTCGGCGGCGACATCGAATAGACCTGATAACCGCGAAATTCACCGCGCACCGGCTCGCGCAGCACGGGTTGGTAATCCGCCAAATCTTGCAAGGTCATCAGCCCGCCCTGCTTTGCCATATCAGCCACCAACAAACGCGCCGTTGTGCCGCCATAAAAACCGGCTATGCCCTGTTCAGCAATGCGCTGCAAACTGGCAGCAAGGTCGGCTTGCACAAAATTTTCGCCTACGGCGGGCGGCTCACCATTACGGCGGTAAAAGATTTTTTGCGCGGTTGGGCTTAAGCGTTCGCGGCGACTTTGCAGGGCTTGATGCAGGCTAGGATTCATAGCAAAACCGTCTCGCGCCAATTTAATCGCTGCTTGCAGCACGGTTTTCAGCTCCAACGTGCCGAATTTTTCTAACGCTAACGCCAGCCCCGCTACTGTTCCCGGAACGCCGACGGCTAAATGACTAAAGCGGCTGAGTTTGGCATCCGCGTCCCCCGCTGCATTGAGGAACATGTCGCGGTGTGCTTGTGCGGGCGCGGTTTCGCGGTAATCAATGGCGATCACCTGTTGGCTGTGGGCATCGCGCACCAGCATAAAGCCACCGCCGCCGATATTGCCGGCTCGCGGATAGGTGACTGCCAGCGCGAAGCCTACTGCTACCGCTGCATCAACTGCGTTGCCGCCTTGTTTTAAGATGTCTAAACCGATCTGCGCAGCTAAAGCTTCGTCGGCGACTACCATGCCGTGCTGCGCTTGCACCGGTTTGAAAATGGCGTTATCGCTGATAATTGCCGGATTTGCCGCTGACGCATGGCTGTTACCGAAAAAGACGGCTAAAAAGATAAAAGCATGAAAGGACTGCATCATTAACTCCTTAAAAATAAAAATAAAACCTAAGAGGGGGGTAAACTTTGCTGGGCGTGCTAATCTCCCGATTAGCACCGCCGCCAACGGCGGCGCGAAACGGGCTTACGCTGTTTGAGCTAAGTCTTACGATTAGCTCTCCCAGTGCCGCCAACGGCGGCGCGAAACGGGCTTACGCCGTTGTCGCTTCACTTTTTCCTTAAACTTTTTGTACTTTGTGGTTAATATGCCCGCTGATATGACACAAGGCTTTTGGGTATGGTGAAAACATCAGCATCGCAAGACTTAGGCGTGAGGATTTAATAATACCCGGTTTTTAATCCTTACAGGTGCTTAATATCCTGTCAGGTTTTCTGAAAGTTTCGGGCGTTATTCGTTCCCTTGTTTGGCGTGGGAATGCTGTCCATCCTTTATCAGGTTTTGCCTGTAAGAACTGAATGCTGTCTCGCTCTGCCCAATCGCCTGTCCTCACCAGCGTAGTTAGAACGAACCAAACGGAGTTAAAGTGTATGCGGTCGCTAAAATCCTTATTATCTATCAGTGCTTTAATCGGGCTGGGACTCTTGAGTGCCTGTAGCCGTAACCAAGTTGAACCGGAAGACCCAGCAGCCGATCCGACGCAGGGCGTACCGCCCGGTACGGTGGTGGTTGAACCTGTGGTGGTCGAACCCGCCCCGTTGCCGGATGCGGGCGGTGCGCCTGTGGTTGTGACACCCACTCCCCGCAGTAGCACAGACATACATACCGTGCAGCCCGGCGAGGGCTTGTATGGTATTGCACGGCAATATGGCTTGAACTATCTTCAGCTTGCTACATGGAATAATATTCCGCCCCCTTACAGTCTTCAAGTGGGGCAGCAAATAGTCTTGTCTGGCAGCAGCGACGCGCCTGCGCCTGGTCCCGCTCCGGTTTATACGCCGCCGCCGGAATTACCAAGCGCGCAGCCTAGAACCACCGCCACGCAATACCACACGGTACAGCCCGGCGAAAATCTGTACCGTATTGCTAAAAACTATGGCTTGAATTATCAAGATGTTGCGCAGCAAAATGGCATTCCTTATCCTTACAATGTCAGTGTTGGACAGCGTATTGGCATTTATGGGAACAATGCCGCGCCTCCCACAGCACGCAGTGACTATAGCAATTCCCCAGCTTATCATATTGTTTCTCCACAAGAAACTCTGTACAGTTTGTCACAGCGTTATGGTTTTAGCGTGCAGCAATTAGCCACTTGGAACGGTTTGTATCCGCCTTATACGCTAACTGTGGGGCAAAGCCTGCGCGTTTCACCTTAAGCACTGAAACCCTCTAGGTTTTATAAACCTAGTGGGTTTTTTTACTCAGTCTCGCTATGATCGATGCGAGGTTATTCAGCCCACAAAGGAGTAGAAAAATGATGCGTCAATGGATATTTTTGGTCTGTTTAAGTCTTAGCTACCACCTAGCCGCCGCTGTCCCTGAGACAGCGCATTTAAGCCGCTTAGAACAGGCTTGGCAGCAGCACCCGGACAATCCCGAAGCGGCATTGTCGTTGGCGGAAGCTTATCTCGAACAGGCTTTGATAACTGATGGTACTGACTATTATCAACGCGCCCGTGAGGTTCTCAAGCCTTGGTGGGAGGATGTTGAGGGGGCTACCAAGCTGCACTTATTACGCGCCCAATTACACATTCAGCGGCATCATCTGCATAAGGCGCGAAACGATTTGCAAGCCTTGCAAGAACGGCATTTGAGTGCGTCGGAACTACAGAAAAAACTGCTACTGCAAGCGCGAGTGGAGCGGATGTTGGGAAATTATGAGCAGTCGCGTCAGCACTGCATCGCCTTTGGCAGACATGGCAACCACACTTTACGCGCCTTATGTTTGAGCAATACGCTGAGTCTCATGGGGCGACACGAACACGCTTATGCTTTGCTCAAGGATATGGCGTATAACAGTTTTTCTACTGATAAGCGTTTGTACCAATGGTTTCGTACTGAAATGGCAGTGTTAAATCATCGCTTTGCGCAAACCAAAAAAGCCCAAGAAAACTTTGATCTTGCACTCGCACAAAAATTACCCAATCGTTACTTATGGCGGCATTATGGCGATTTTTTGTTAAGCCAAAATGCCCCCGAAACACTGTTGCAAGCGCTACCGGCTGAGAGCCAAGATGTCGGCGTACAATTACGCCGTTTGCTCGCAATGCGTAGGCTGCAACAAGACGGCAGCCGCGTAAAACAACACATTTTGGCACAATTTCAGCAAGCTCAAGCCCAAGATGACAAGAGCTTGTTGCTTGAAGAAGCGCGTTTTTATTTGCATGTGTTAGATGATCCGCAGACTGCGTTGGCACGCGCACAAGCGGCTTGGCAGCTTCGTAAAGCACCTGATGTAGCGGTGATTTATTTGCGCGCTGCACAGGCAGCACAGCAGCCTCAAGCAGCGCAGGGAGTGCTGGCTTGGATGCAGCAACACCAATGGCAGGATCAAGCTTTAGTCGAATTACAAGCACACTTTAACACCCCCTAAGTCACGCAAGGTTATTTGCTTTTCGCGCTCAAACCTGTGCGGTTTTTGAAGATTAACCTCGCGCTGCTTTGAGAGAAAATAATGTCCAATCCACTTCATCATGCTAACTTTTTTTCCACCAGCCAAAGCCTCTGCTGCATTGTCGGTTTTGAAGGCAGTTTTCGCCAAGTCAATCAGGCTGCCTTAGACGCGCTGGGTTACCGCTTAGAAGAAATGCTGCATTTCAGCTTTATCGAACTGGTTCATGCAGAACACCGTCAACGCATTGAAATCCTGCTAGAAACACTCAGCGAAGGCGAGGCGCCTATGACTTTTAACGCACCGATTTGCTGCAAAGATGGTTCTTGCCGGGATTTTCTCTGGCAAGCTACCCCTTCTTTGATGGAATTTGCCTTTTATGCGGTCGGCGTTGATGCGAGTGTGTATAAGCAGGATATGCAGCAAGAAACAATTGCCACATTGCGTGAAGAACAAGTGATTTTGCAAGAAAAATACGCCGATTTACAGCTGATGTACGAAGAATTGCAAAGCAGCGTAGGAGGCGGAGACGCGGCTGAACACACTCGACACTATCCCGCCGTCGTCGATCTCATGCAGGAAGGCGCGGCGTTGCAAGGCAAAAATGGCAAACTACACCTGCTCAACGCGCAGCGTATTCAAGACATGATCGGCGAGCCGCTGGGTTTGTCGGATTTTATGATGCTCTGGCAAACCGCGATTCATAAAGGGGAAAACGCGCCCGAACCGGCTATTCATGTCCTGCGTAAAAACGACCATCCGATTTATTTGCAATGCCGTGCGCGAGTCTTAAAAGACCCTAAAACCCAAGCCACACAAGCGCGTTTGTTGGTGTTTCAAAACATGTCCAAAGAAATTAGCCTGTCACAACAACTACACACTTTACAAGATGACATGGCAAGTATTACCCAGACCCAAAAAGAGGGCATCATTAACTGGGATTTGCGTCAAGGGCGTTTGGATTATTCCGCCAGTTGGAAAACTATGTTGGGTATCGCCGAACAGGAACATCTAGGGCGCAATGAAAATGCCTGGTTTAGCCGCATTCATCCGAATGATTACAAGCAAGTCAGCAGCGAAATCAAACAATTTATTAAAATTCAAAATGGTAAACTCGATCTCAAATATCGAATGCAGCACAAAGACGGCTCTTACCGTTGGATACGCAACAGCGGGCGTTTAATTCCCGAAGGCGGCAGCAAAGCCGAACGCTTGATCAGCGTTTTCCTTGATGTCACCGAACAGCAGCAAGTCGAACAAACGCTGCGCAGCACCCAACTACAAGCCGAAAAAGAAGCCTTTTATCACTATCTGTTTGCCGCGCAAGGCGAAGCCACGCTCGTGTTTACGCAAGAAGAGTGGCGCGTTATCGACATCAATCCGGTCGCCCTCCAACTTTACGGTTACAGCCGCGAAGAATGGCAAGACAGCAATCTTGACAAAATTTACGCAGACCCCGCCCAGTGCATCGCCGATG
This sequence comes from uncultured Thiomargarita sp., assembly GCA_964582525.1. Lineage (GTDB taxonomy): Bacteria > Pseudomonadota > Gammaproteobacteria > Beggiatoales > Beggiatoaceae > BB31. Next base: position 59,140 of record CAZOSP010000003.1, read on the forward strand.
TGCAACATGCCACGCAGCAAAAATACACACAAATTCCGCTCAGCTGGCACAAGCGCAAAAACGGCACGCTGTTTCCGGCAGAAATCGCCCTAGGACGTTTTGAATTGCGCGGACAAAAACTGCTATACGCGGCTATACGCGATGTCACCGAGCGGCACATGCGCGAGCAAACCTTACGCGAGGAGCGCAATCAATACGGCACGATTTTCCACGCCGCGCCCTTGATGATTTTGTTTGTTGATCGCAATCAACAGGTGCTACGCGCTAACCGCTATGCGGCGAAAATCCTCAATAGCCGCCCCGACATACTGGAAGGGCAATACCTGAGACAGCTCAAATTGGCTTATGATATAAATGATGAAAAACTGGATGCGGAGGTATTAAGCACAGGACAGGCGCGGCTTGCGCAGATGAAAGAAATTGACACGCAACGCTGGCAAATCCATCGCCTGCCGTACCGCGACGCAGCCGGTAATGTGATGGGGATTATTTTGTTTATGATGGAGGTGGTTGTTGCGAGTCATTGATCAACGCTGTTCAAGGTTTAAGCAGCGGGTGCAGGTTTGTAACCTTGACCCGCGAGGGTTTGTGTTGAAATAAACGGCGAGACCGGTCAGGCTTTCAAACACCTGACCGGTCTGTTTCAGCCACAACGTCTAAACCACCTCGCGCCACACCAGTCGCTCAAAACCCACAGCCGCGACCACGTATAAACGCAAGCGCAACGCGCCGTCATGCCGAGTTTGCAGACGCGGCGCGTATTTGCGCACCTGTGTTTCCGCTTCTGCCAGCGCGTTGCTCACCGCAGGAATATTTGCCAGTTCAGCGGCGGACAAACTGCCCAACTGTGCGCCGCTCAAGCCTGCGTCGCTGGGCGAGACAAACTTAAATTCCAGCAGAAAATCCAAGATTTCATATTGCCGTGCATCAGGACGAATAATTAAGGTCAAATCCGCATAACAGCGTTTTAATTCAGGTTCAGAATCAATCACATATAGACGGTCATCAAACAAAAACATCAAAAACGCCGTTTTTACCGCGACTTCTGCTTTCCAGCGATAATCGCGGTTGCTAAACACGTTGAAGCGGGGTTCAATAAAATCGCACAGTGGTTGCAAATCACCACGCATGAAAAAGCATTTCGCGGCATCGCGGTAATCGCTGTCGCTGACTTTGGGTAGCAAGATTTCACGCAGTTTTTCCACATACAAAGTACGAATCACCAAATTGGGAATGCGCAGTTTTAATTCGCCAAACGTGGTTTTGCCATCTAAAGTCAACACGCCGAGATAATAGAGCAACGAAGCCAATTCTTTCTCGCCTTGCTCACGTTTCAGCATATCTTCCACGCCAAAACGGTCGTGTAATTTTGGCACGGTGAGCGGCTGCGATTCGTCCAAGGCATTTTCAATCACTTCCGCGCCATGTGGCAGTTTGCTGATGTAACTCAAACGGTTGCGGTCCATTGCCAAGTTATAATCCAGCAATTCGTCGGGATATTCGCAATATTGAGCAAAATGCTTAAGAAAATACAATGCAAGCGTAGGATTATAGACTTCGCGTTGGTCATGGTTGCTAAAAGAATAACCATTGTAAAAATCTTTCATCAGATTCAAGGCATGAAGATGTTCTTCTTCATTCAAATGGCATTCTTGGATAATTTCAGCCAAAATAGCGCGGATTTCGTTCTCGTGAAAGCCGCATAAATCATTGAACTCGCGCTGCCGATAAATGTTTGTCACCACGTTGTAACCACTGCTCATATCCGCCAACACCACCGGCGACACGCCCGTGATGAACACGCGGTCTAAACCATTGCCCGTCGCCGCCGTTTTGATATTTTTAAACACGCCTTTGAGCAAACCTTCCCCGCGCACCAGTTCTTCATAACGTTGCGGATTTTGTCCGATTTGGTTCATCATCACTTCATTGGCGAAATTGTCGTATTCGTCAATAAAAAGATAGAGTTTGTAATCGGAAGCCTGCACTGCGTTCATGAGCGAATAAAAAGAAATCATCGCGCTGCTTGGATGAATATCAACGGCAAGCGGTAAATGCACTTGGTATTTATCCACAAATTGGCGAATTTTGGCGTTGATATAGCCAAATAATTCCGTTATTTGTTGCTCGACAGTTTCTTTCGGCAACACTGCGGAAAAATCCCAAGTCATCACAAAATACCGATTATGCAAAGGCGTAGGATTTGCGCCGATTTTTAAACCGCCAAACAGTGCCTCAAAGCGGTCAATTTGCGCAACATCGTAATAATTCGCCAGCATATTCAGCAACAAACTTTTCCCAAAACGGCGCGGACGCAGAAATAGGAGTTGCCGCCCCGCGTCTTCTAACAAGGGAATCCTGTCGCTACGATCCACATATAGATAATTTTCAGCGATTAAGGTGACAAAATCACTGATACCATAGGGAAATTTCTGCATCGCGTTCTCCTTTTCGTCTCAACCCGTTTTGATTTGTTTGCCGAAGATAAAAAGAACCGCGTGATTGTGGATATTCAGCATGTGCGCAAAGTGGCATTTTTGAAAATTTTGCCTTTCTTAAACGCAATCTTGCCCTGTTGATCCTGATACGCGCTGACATCCTGGTTAAATTCATCTATTTTACGAAAAGCCTCGTTGTGCAAATCGCTCAAGTCGCGTGACGGGGTGCTTTGTTCGGGAGTCAGGATGTGAACGCTACCTGCGTCAAGAAAGCGTTGCGAGTCGTTGTCCCGCGACACCTTGATATGACACACTTGACCGGTATCGACAAAATCAAGCGGATTGCTAGGCGGCTGATAGCCTTCGGGCAATGCCTGCATATTTGCCCGTTAAGCGAAATTGGATGACTTCATAGGTGCTGCCGGGATTGGGCTGTTCGCGCCCATCCCATATATCCGTGCGCATCCGTCCCAGTCCATATTCTCTTTCAATCCGTCCGCCGCTATTCACAATGCGTTGTAAAAAGGCTTGCAAAAGCAACTGCGGACCGGCTTCTTGGTAATCAAAACGCTTTATCCAATGTTCGGAATGTTCAATGTATTAATTCTTCGCTTTGCACCCAAGCTCGAAGAATCAATGAGCTACAGTGATAAACGGTGTCGTTTTTCGGCTTCGGTGCTGGGTGTCATTATTGGGTATCATTATGCTGTAATAGATTGTTTTCAAATATAATTTATTGCAACACAAATTCCTAGAGAGCCGATGTTATTTTAATAAGTGCGCAGTAACGCAGCGCAAAATACCGTAATCATAAGCCCCTTCGAGAAGCTCATAGAGCGGTTTAAGGGCAAAAGTGTCGGTGGGCGGCAATGCGCTGAGTGCATCGCTGATGGTCTCAATATCCGTATCGAAAATGCTCGGCACCTCTTTAATACTCAACAGCTCAAGTTCAATCGCTTGCGCTAGGTGGGTGTAAATGGTAGAGGTTTTTATGTCACGTTGGGCGGCGATTTGCGCTAAGGCATGTCCTTGCTTGAATAAATCAAGGGTCAATTGCGCGGTTTCTGACAGTTGCGGGGCGGCTATGACGATGGCGGGTTTGGGCTGTTCTGGGTGTTCGATAAGATGCGCTTCAATCACTTCTATGAAACTTCGCCCGTATTGCTCCAATTTACGTTTGCCAACGCCGGACAGTTTACCAAAGTCTGCCAGCGTAGTGGGGCAGTGACACACCATGTCGGCGAGGGTGTTATCGTGAAAAATCACGTAAGGCGGGACATTTTGTGCGCCGGCGATGTCGTGACGTTTGGCGCGGAGTTGTTCCCATAAAAGCTGGTCTGCGCCGCTGAAGTGGATTTGCCCGATCTTGCGTTTGTGGCGTGGGGTGTTTTTCGCTTGAAATTCACGCAAATGGACTTGCACCTCGCCGCGCAACACCGGACGCGCCGCTTCGGTCAAAAATAAGCCGCCGTAGCCCTCCACATCAACACCTGCCATGCCGCGAGCGACCAGTTGGCGAAACACGGCTTTCCAATGATCCACGTCCCATTCTTTGCCGATGCCAAAGATGTTTAGGCGGTGATGTCCAAAGCGTTCGACACGCTCGTTGCTTTTGCCGCGCAATATGTCAATCAAATAGGTTACGCCAAAGCGTTGCCCGGTGCGATAGATACAGGACAAGGCTTTACGCGCTGCGTCGGTGGCTTCCCAGGTTTTTGGCGGCTCTAGGCAGATGTCACAGTTGCCGCAGGGCTGGGGTAGCGCGTCTTCAAAGTAGGCGAGCAGAGCTTGGCGGCGGCAGGTGGTGATTTCGCAATAGCCGAGCAGTGCGTCAAGTTTGTGTTGTTCGAGACGTTTGAATTGTTCGTCGCCTTCGGATTTACTCATGATTTGCCGCAGCATCACCACGTCTTCCAAGCCATACGCCAGCCAAGCATTGGCAGGCAAGCCATCGCGCCCAGCGCGTCCGGTTTCTTGATAATAAGCTTCAATGCTTTTCGGCAGGTCTAAATGCGCGACAAAACGCACATTGGATTTGTCAATGCCCATGCCAAAGGCGATAGTAGCGACAATGATTAAGCCTTCTTCTTGAATAAAGCGTTGCTGGTGCAGTTGGCGCGTCGTGCTGGGCATTCCTGCGTGATAGGGCAATGCTTTAAGTCCTTGTTTTTGTAACCAAAGAGCCGCTTCTTCGACTTTTTTGCGACTCAGGCAATAAATAATGCCGGCATCGCCGGCGTGTTCGCTTTGGATAAAATCCAGCAGTTGTTCTTTGGGACGGCGTTTTTCTACTACGCGATAGCAGATGTTAGGGCGGTCAAAGCCGGAAACGAATAATTCAGCCTGTTCGAGTTTGAGTTTTTGTATGATTTCGCGCCGCGTCGGACCATCGGCGGTGGCCGTCAAAGCGATGCGCGGGATATTCGGATAGCGTTCATGCAGCACCGATAACTGCGCGTATTCGGGGCGAAAATCATGCCCCCACTGGGAGACGCAATGCGCTTCGTCAATGGCAAACAGGGCGATTTGCGCAGTATCCATGAAATTTAAGAAACGCTCGGTCATGAGGCGTTCGGGCGCGACATAGAGCAGGTCTAACTCGCCTTGGCGAATCTGCCGCGAAACATCTTGTGCGGCTTGGAAACTTAAGCCGGAATTAAGGCAGGCGGCACGCACGCCGAGTTGCAGCAAGGCACTGACTTGATCGTGCATTAAAGCGATTAAAGGCGACACGACAATCGCCAGACCTGGGCGTATTAACGCGGGGAGTTGATAGCACAGAGACTTACCGCCACCGGTCGGCATCAGCACTAAGGCATCGCCGCCTTGACAGATATGTTGGATGATCTCGGCTTGCTGCCCACGAAAAGCGTGGTAGCCAAAGATGTTTTGTAATAAATCGAGTGCGTTTTGTGACATGCAGGATTATGAGACGCTTCACAGCCATTGAGTTAAGGTCGGGGGTAACCGTTTAGACCCCACACGCATCAGGCTAAAAACAAATTAACACGTTGTTTTTATTGTATTTCATTTTTCATGATTTTAAGTTGAATAAGCCAATTTACTGTCCAGTGTTAGCCAGTAATTAAGCCGTTCCCACGCGAAGCGTGGGAACGGGGAAGATCAGTCAAACAAACGGCTTGGCTGTTCTGCGGTAAATAATAAATCAATCTGCTTCGCGCAACCGCGTTGCGCCATCCAAATCGATTTATCACTAGGGCGTTGCAAATAGCTGGGCAAAATATGTAGCGTTGTGTAATGCACGCTACCTTGCGCTTTGAGTTGATAACGACCATTGTCGCGGATGCTGACATATTCAGCCGGCCAAGGCAGATAATGCTTGCCTTTGGACCACTGCAATTTAATTTCTGTGAGGGTGTCTCGATCTTGTAAAGTCAGGCTTTCTGGATGTGAAGTGTCAAAACGCCACAAGGTCAAAGACTGCGCTTGATCGTAGCAAAAATTGCCCGAACTACGCACATCTAACGCCCACAAATCAGAAAGTGTTTTTTTTTCATTGCGGGTTTCCGGTACTAAGCGACTCAAGCTATGTACAAAATTAGGGCATTCAACTTTTCCCTTAAAAGGTCCTTTGAGGGTGCATTTCTCTCGGGTTTTTTGCGCTTTCAGCCGCAGCCGTTCACCTTTTTTTAACTCCACAATGGTGGCTGCTTTAAGCTGCTGTCCGGTTTGGTAATTAGCCGCGGTACTCATAATGACTTTATAAGTATCGGCATGGGCGGGATACATAAAACTACAACAGGATACAAGCAGGGTGAGAATTTGGGCGTGATTTAACATAACAAGGCTCTCTTAGTTTGAGTTTGGGCAGGAATTTGCAGTAAATTCCACTCATTACCTCGTTGAATCAAAGCTCTGCATCTGCATCAGTTTGTTATCACATAAAAGATTTTTTGCAGGCAAACCGACACCGAACCGAGATCAATATCAACTGAGGTTATTGGAAGCTTATGGGGAAATGAAATTTTGTCAAATTAACTCATTTAAATCACGCAAAACAGGTGCGGATTAAAAAACGCGAGCCAGCCCGGTAGCGTGCTTCGACTTCTTTTCGTCGAAGCACGCGGGATGATGGCAGGCTGCCGAGCATTCGCGTTCGCGCCACAAAAAGACGTGGCGCAAACCCTACTGACCTGAAACCTGAAGCTCGGGATATTTTTAAGTGCTTATCTGAACAGAAAAACAACTTGGCTTACTCGGCAAACTTAGAGATAATTTATATCGTTTTATTTATCTGATGTAGAAACCCGCCGCACTCACTTATACACAGGCTAAAGCTGATGAGCCAAACACTGTCTATCCAAGAATTAGAAGCCCTGCTGACCGCTGCCAAACAAGAACAAGCCGAGCAAGCGCGACAAGCTTTTGAAGGGCAACTTAACAAGCTCTTAGACGAAAAAACCGAAAAAAAATCACCCGCCAAACAACCCAAAGTCATACGTGATTCATTCACCCTACCAGAAAATGACTACGAACTGATTGCTAAAATGCAAGAACGCGCTTTAGACATGCGTTTATCAACCACCAAAGGCGAAGTGCTACGCGCCGGTTTACATGCCCTAGAGCGTATGAGCAACGAAGAACTTCTAGCCATTCTGCAAACTGTCGAAAAACTCAGACCCGGACGGCGCAAGGACTCCTGATGCTTAACACAACATCGTCAGCACATTCAGCAGCGTATTCAGGCAATAGTGAAAACAACCTTAACCCGCCGCGCCTCAGCGTGGTATTTCTCAATTTTAATCGGCTCGCAGAAACCCGTCACACAGTTGCGCAATTGCGCCGCGTTTTACGCTATCGTCAAGATGTCGAAGTCATTGCCGTGGATAACGGCTCACAAGACGGTACTGCCGAGTTTTTGCAAACCCAAAGCGATTTTCTGCACTACCTACAAACCCACGCTAATCTTGGCATCGCGGGCTACAATCAAGGCTTTGCGCAAGCAACCGGCGATTACATCTTGGTATTAGATGACGACTCTTATCCGCACGATGCACAAAGCCTTGATTTAATGATTGATTATTTGGATGTGAACCCTGAAATTGGGCTGCTTGCCTGTCACATCGAAACCCCAGAGGGCGAAGCTGTAATGACCTGGCATTTGCCCGAACAAGATAAAGCAGGACATTCGCTGGCTTTTGTCGGCTGCGGTTTTATCATTCGCCGCGACTTATTTGCGCAAATTGGCTGGTATCCGGAAGACTTTTTCCTCTATCAAAACGAAATCGAAGTTGCCATCCAGGTGCGCCGTGCGGGTTTTGATATTTATTACCAGCCACAATGCCGCATCGTGCATCGCGGTCTCCCCGCGGACCGCCCCAACTGGCGGCGCGTGTATTACCCGACCCGCAACACCATCTGGCTACTGCGTCGCTATGCCCGCTTTCCCGCCAGCATTTATCTCATTCTATCGCGTCTGTTTATTGGTTTTATCCGTGCCATTCAAGGGCATACCTTGAACTGGTATTTCCGCGCTGTCAAAGAAGCCTTCACCAAACCCATCCAAGCCTGTCAACTTTCACCGCAGTTACGCTATGAGTTAAAACCCTTTTGGCAACAAAACAATCTTTACCACCAAGTTAAGCTCTTCGTTGCGCATAAACTGCATAAAACAAAGCCGACAGACCGCTAAGGCACTCGCAGTAAAAAAATCCCTTTTTCTTTAATGATTCAGGTCACGCGGTGAGTGCTTTTTGCCGCTGACGCAAAACACAGGTCAATTCAACATGGAGCAGTGGCTTTTTTTTGTCTATTCAGTCTATTTTTTGACAGACGAGGAGAAATCCTTTGCGTAACGTCAGTTAATCAATTGACCAATCCAAGTACTGACAAAATGGCGATTATTCGTGTCTCAGCCCTTTGCTGGATGGCGAAGGTATTGTCTTACGCATATCGACACCTGCGATAATTTCGCCATGCAGTGCCATAACTAACAACAGTAGGAAGCCGAATGCCAGCAAATCTTGCATCCAATCCAGCACCGCGCTGCTCATCGCATGTCCCATTGCGAGTGGTGAAAAATAGCGCAACACCAGCATCCGCAACACTTCGCCCGCGCGAGCCGGATAAATCAAATTGCCTAAATAGCCAATACTGCCCGCCTGCCAAAATGCTGCATACAGGCGTAGCGGCTCGCCGACAATAAAGTGCCAACGCAAAGCCCGCCAAGCGATATTAGCCGCGACACAGAGAACCAGCCAAGAAGGACTGCGCAGTGAAAATTTTCTGGCATACAGCTTGCTCTATAGAAAACAGCCGCAGCAACTATTCCTACCTAGTGTGTTGTGGTTAGGCACTGTGGGCGATTGGGCGCGCCCACAGTGCCGTTTTTGTTTTTGAGCGAAAGACATCCAAATCCCCGTAAGATGCGCTTCGTGCCTTACCGCATCCACCCTGCTATCTCCCATCTCCCATCTCCCATCACCCATCACTCATCTCCTATCCGCTAATACATCGCAAGGTCGCTACCTAAAATGCGTGAAATACTGTATTTTAGTACGGACTTATTGACCGATTAAGCCTCATGGAGATTTAGAGATGACTTCCAATCTTGACCCGAATATTGACATCGATCCGCAAGAAACCGCCGAATGGCTGGAGGCGTTGGCTTCCGTGCTAGACAACGAAGGCGCAGAGCGGGCGCATTATCTGCTGGAGCGTTTGATTGATAAAACCCGCCGTTCCGGTGCCTATTTACCGTTTTCTGCCAACACCGCCTATCTCAACACCATTCCCGTCCATCTGGAGGAAAAATGTCCGGGGGACAATGAATTAGAGTGGAAAATCCGTTCATATATTCGTTGGAATGCGATGGCGATGGTGGTGCAAGCGAATAAAAAAAGCAGCGAATTGGGCGGACATATTGCCAGTTTTGCCTCAGCCGCAACGCTTTACGATGTCGGTTTTAACCACTTTTTCCGCGCACCGAATGCCTCACACGGCGGCGATTTGGTGTATTTTCAAGGACATTCCGCACCCGGCATTTATGCCCGCGCTTACATGGAAGGGCGTTTAAGCGAAAAGCAATTACGCAAATTCCGTCAAGAAGTCGATGGCGGCGGGCTGCCTTCCTATCCGCATCCTTGGCTGATGCCAAATTTTTGGCAATTTCCCACCGTATCCATGGGTTTAGGTCCGATTCAAGCCATTTACCAAGCGCGTTTTATGAAATATTTAAGCGACCGCAAATTGGTGGACAATGCAGATCGCAAAGTCTGGGCTTTTATGGGCGATGGCGAAATGGACGAGCCAGAATCGCTGGGGGCGATTTCTCTGGGTGGGCGTGAAAAACTCGACAATCTGGTGTTTGTGATTAACTGTAATTTGCAACGCTTGGATGGACCCGTGCGCGGCAATGGCAAAATTATTCAAGAATTGGAAGCGGATTTTCGCGGCGCAGGCTGGAACGTGATTAAAGTCATTTGGGGATCATATTGGGATCCGCTGTTGGCGATGGATCCGCAAGGTTTGTTGCGCAAACGCATGGAAGAAGCCGTTGACGGCGAATATCAAAATTTCAAAGCCAAAGGCGGAGCCTACACCCGCGACTTCTTTTTTGGCAAATATCCCGAATTAAAACGCATGGTAGCCAACATGAGCGACCGCGATATTTGGCGTTTGAATCGCGGCGGACATGATCCGCACAAGGTGTATGCCGCATACGCTGCGGCAACCAAACACACAGGGCAGCCCACGGTGATTTTAGCCAAAACCGTCAAAGGCTACGGCATGGGCATTGCCGGTGAAGGGCAAAACATCACCCATCAACAGAAAAAAATGGGCGAAGAAGCTTTACGCGCCTTCCGTGATCGTTTCAATATCCCCATTCCCGACGATCAAATCGCCGACGCGCCCTTCTACCGTCCGCCCGAAGACAGCCCGGAAATGCAGTACATGCAGCAGCGACGCAAAGCTTTAGGCGGCTATCTGCCCGTGCGCAAACGCAGTGCCACGCCGTTACACATTCCCGCCTTAGACAAGATGTTTGCTGCCCAACTGAAAGGCAGTGGCGACCGCGACATTTCCACAACTATGACATTCGTGCGCATGTTATCCACCATGACCAAAGATAAAGAACTGGGCAAATACATTGTGCCGATAGTGCCAGACGAAGCACGCACCTTTGGCATGGAAGGTTTATTCCGTCAACTCGGCATCTACTCTTCGGTTGGACAACTTTACGAACCCCAAGACGCGGATCAAGTGATGTACTACCGCGAAGACAAGAGCGGACAAATTCTCGAAGAAGGCATTAACGAAGCGGGCGCCATGAGTTCTTGGATAGCGGCTGGCACAGCGTACAGCAATCACGGCGTGAACATGATTCCCTTCTACATTTACTATTCCATGTTCGGCTTCCAACGCATCGGCGATCTCGCCTGGGCAGCGGGCGACATGCAGGCGCGGGGTTTCTTGCTCGGCGGTACCGCCGGGCGCACCACGCTGGCGGGCGAAGGCTTGCAGCATCAAGACGGACACAGCCATTTACAAGCCGCCACCATTCCCAACTGCATCAGCTACGACCCGACCTTTTGTTACGAACTCGCCGTGATTATTCACGACGGTATGCGCCGCATGTTCCAAGAACAAGAAAACGTGTTTTATTACATCACCGTGATGAACGAAAATTACCCGCATCCCGACATGCCCAAAGGCGCAGAAGAGGGCATTATCCAAGGCATGTACCTGTTCAGCGAAAGCCCCACGCAAGGCGAGAAAGTGCAACTGCTGGGTAGCGGCGCGATTTTACGCGAATGTATTGAAGCAGCGACCTTGCTGGCGCGAGATTTCAATGTATCTGCCGATGTGTGGAGCGTCACCAGCTTTAACGAATTGCGCCGCAATGGTTTAGACTGCGACCGCTACAACTTGCTGCACCCCGAAGCCGCAGCGCGTGTGCCTTATGTAGCGCAAGCTCTGAGCGCGTGCAAAGGTCCCAAAATCGCCGCCACCGACTACATCAAAACCTACGCTGATCAAATTCGCAACTGGGTGCCTGGCACCTATTGCGTGTTAGGCACAGACGGCTTTGGGCGCAGCGACACGCGCAAAAATCTGCGCCGTTTCTTTGAAGTGGATCGTTATTACATTGCGGTTGCTGCGCTGAAAGGTTTGGCAGACGAAGGCAAAATCCCCGCCGCCAAAGTACAAGAAGCGATTACGGCTTATGCGATTGATGTCAACAAGCCCAATCCGCTGACGGTGTAAGCCGCGCTAACAAGATCGCCTGAAGGCTTAACCCGAAATGTAGGGCGGATTAAGCGAAGCGTATCCGCCATGCCCTGAAGGCTTAACCCGAAATGT
>CAZOSP010000004.1:0-70541 GCA_964582525.1 uncultured Thiomargarita sp.
GCTACGCCGTTTGAGCTAATCTGGAGATTAGCTCTCCCATAGCTCTCCCATAGCTTTCCCATGAAAGACGGGGAAAGGGAAAAATAATCGGAACAAAACCCGGATCATATCAATCGACTCAAAAATATGAATTTTCACCAGCCCAGGTAATATCAGTACTCCACACCTGATTACGTTGATTAATCTCTACATCACGCAACAAATAAGGGTACAGGATGCGGTTGGCTGGTGTTTGGACTTGGCGCAATGCCTTGTAGGTTCATGAGCCGCATCAGGTGCTGGATACGTTGACGATTATATGGATGCTGATGTGTTCGATTGATCAGTTCGGCGGCGGTTTTATCACCTTGCTAGGCTTCCATGGCTACTTTTGCCTTAAACGCTGCGCTATGATTTTTACGTTTTGTACTCATGTTTGTATTCCCTTTAATGGCTAGACCTTATTTTTACAAAATTTCTCCTTAGGTGCTGCTCTAGTTTTTGGGGTCCACTATAGTATTCACCTTCGCGCCCTTCGTGTCGCGTGCATCCACACCCGTTAGCAAGCCCCGCTAAATAACCTCTAAATACGGAACAATTTAATGTCTTTACCCCATTACCAAGCCCAAGGGCAAGAAATCGCTTTATTTGAACATGCCTACCAACACCAGTTGCCGCTGCTGCTCAAAGGACCTACCGGCTGCGGCAAGACGCGCTTTGTTGAATACATGGCAGCGAAGTTGGGCAGAACGCTACACACGGTGGCGTGTCACGACGATTTGAGCGCGGCGGATTTGGTCGGGCGGCATTTAATCGGCGATGGCGAGACCGTATGGAACGACGGACCCTTGACCCGTGCAGTACGTGAGGGTGCCATTTGTTATCTGGACGAGGTGGTGGAAGCGCGTAAGGATACGACGGTGGTGCTACATCCTTTGTCGGATAATCGGCGTATTTTGCCGATTGAGCGCACTGGTGAAATCCTCCACGCAGCACCGCAGTTCATGCTGGTGGTATCCTATAATCCGGGTTATCAAAATTTGCTCAAGGGCATGAAGCCTTCCACTCGCCAACGCTTTGTTGCCTTGCGTTTTGCTTATCCGTCAGCGGAATTAGAAAGCCGCATTGTGCAGCAAGAAACCGAGATTGAGCCGCAACTGGCAACGACTTTGGTGAAACTGGCAAATGCCTTGCGGGTGTTAAAAGAGCATGATTTGGAAGAATCGGCTTCAACGCGCTTGTTGGTTTATACCGCGACCTTGATACAAGGCGGTTTCGCCCCGCAGGAGGCTTGCCGCGCCGCGCTGATTGAGCCATTGACCGATGATGTGGAGACGGTGGAGGCATTAATGGAAGTGGTAAGGAGCTTTTTTGCTTAGACAAACCTGTCATCGGGCGCAATGAAAAAGTCAGGCTCTTCGCCGCTCATCTAAAGTTCAATATTGACCAGTTCTTCTAAAGCGTCAATATCTAGCAATTCAATGGAATTATCTGTGACTTTCAATAAGCCTTGCTGATTGAGGCGTTTGAGGATCCGCGAAAAAGTTTCGGGTTTAATCGATAGGCGCGATGCCAGCACATATTTGGGGACATCCAACACCACGTAACGCTGCTCCGCTTCGCGCACTTCCAGTAGCCAACTGACAAGGCGAAAAGTCGCGTTATGCAGCGTGAGGCGATCCACTTCGTTGAGCAACCAGTGCATTCGGCGGCTCATTAAGCCCATCATATTAAAGCATAAATCCACTGAAGAGCGCAGTTGCTGCTCATATTGCGCGGCATTAATCCCCACCACCACCACAGGTTTAAGGGCGACGGCATGCACCGGATATTGTCGTCCGCCCATAAACAGCACGGCTTCGGCAAAGCTGTTGCCGGGGCTGATAATATCCACGACTTTTTCATCGCCATTAGGGGTTAAGCGAAACAGTTTCAAATAGCCGCGCACGTTGACAAAGACTTCTTTCAGTGGCTCGTCTTGTTGAAACAAAAATTCGCCTTCGACCAGTTGATAAAGTTTGGCAGTGTCGATCAGTGTGTTAAATTGCACCGCATTCAAAGCGCAAAATAAAGGCGAGCGGCGCACTAGAGTTAAGGCGTAGTTATCTAGTTTCATGGCATTTGATAGGACTATTAATATGGAAGAATGGGTAGGTAAACAATGGCATCATCTGATCACCCGTAGTGCCAGCCGTGAATATGCGCAGGCGCGGGTGGAATTAAGCACGCAGCGCAAAAGCTTAAATGTACTGTTGCGCAGTCTGAGCGGTGACGCGGGTTTAGAAGTCCGTCCTAGCTACGCACTGAAGTTTCAAGGGCGGCGTAATTGGTTGCAAAAAATCGCTGACAGCGGACGCAAAATTTATCCGGCTTGGCGCGATGCCGATAGCCTAAATTTACCGCCCACTTTAGCTGTGTTGCCTAGTACAGCACTAAACCAAGAGCTGTATGTGTGGCTCACCTTGCTCGGCAGCAAAATACAAACAGCCCCGCTGCACAGAGTGCGGCAGGTGCTGCAAGAATATCCCGTGTGGCAAGCGCGTTATCAGCGTTTACTGCAAGCCTATTTGCCGCTGCGCCCGCGTCCCGAACAACTGCCTTCAACACTAGCCGCGCATGAACGACAGCTACAAGCCTGTTTGCAAAACCCGCACTGTAACGTAAATTTAAACAGTTTGCAGCTTACTCAACTCAGCCCCGTGCCTTTGTGGCTTATCGATCCGCCCATCAGCACCCCCAGTCCTAGCGCGGCGCAACCGCCCGCCGCTGAACCTGAAGCCGCGCCCGCGCAACAATCCAGCCAAGAGACCCAGCAACGCCATCAAGCCGAGCGTACCGAGATGCCGGACGGCAAAAGCGGTTTGTTATCGTTTCGCCTCGAAAGCCTATTTTCTTGGACTGAATATTTGCCCGTGGATCGCACTGCTGATGACAATCCCGACCCCGATGCAGCACGAGCGGCGGAAGATATGGATGTCATTACGGTGGCGCGTGACAACCGCCACAGCCCGCACAAAATTCGTCTTGACCTAGACCTACCCAGTGCCGAATACGACGATATTCCAGTCTGCGACGGCATTCCGCTACCAGAATGGGATTATCGTCAGCAACAGCTCAAAGCCGACGTGTGCCGCCTGCAAATTTTACTGCCGCGTGACGCACATCCCCAAGCCCTGCCGCCGCGCCTACAACAAAACGCCCGCCAACTGCGGCGACGTTTCGAGTCGCTACTGCCGCAACGAGAATGGCGCAACGCGCAAACTGACGGCAGCGAGCTAGACCTTGATAGCTATATTCAACATCTAGTCGATCGCCGTTTAGGGCAGACCGACATTCCTGCGGTATATCGTGATCCATCGCAAAAAACGCGGGATTTATCCAGCCTGCTGCTGGCGGATTTTTCCATGTCCACCGATACTTGGGTCAATCAACACGGGCGCGTGGTGGATATTATCCAAGACGCGCTGCTACTCTTTGCGGAAAGTTTAAGTGTCAGCCGCGACCGCTTCGCACTCTATGGTTTTTCTTCGCTAAACCGCCAAAAAGTGCGCCTCTACCGCCTCAAACAATTTACCGAAAGCTACAATGACAGCACTCGCGGGCGCATCCTCGCCATGCAGCCGAGCTATTACACCCGCATGGGCGCAGCCATTCGCTACAGCACGCAATTATTAGAACGCCAAATCACGCAGCAAAAACTGCTGCTACTGCTGACCGATGGCAAACCAAACGATTTGGACATTTATGAAGGGCGTTATGGACTAGAAGACACGCGCATGGCATTACATGAAGCGCGCAAAAAAGGCATTAAAGCCTTTTGCGTGACCATTGATGACAAAGCCGAAAGCTATTTGCCGCGCTTGTTTGGGCAGAATAATTGGGTGCTGGTACGCAACGCCACCGAACTGCCGCGTAAATTGCCATTGTTATATAGCCAGTTGACTTGAGAAGACGACAATGCTGAGACCGATTTTTTGCAAAAAATTTTATGCAAAACCGATATACTCCTAGTCAGTTTTTATGCTCATATCTGCCAGAAACTGCACTTTATTTCTTTATCAAGTTTCAATGCTTGGATTTTAACGGATGGGCATTCCATAATAGCCGAAACGTAAATCCTCTAGGCTTTGAAAGCCTAGAGGATTTACGCCCGCGTATTTTCGCGCATTATTTTGTGGTCATTCCCAAGCACTTAAAAGTATCCCTGCAAGCAGTTTCAGGCAGGGCGCAGTATCATACCGTTTTTTATCAAGATTTTCTGCTTAAGGAGATAAGCTCAGTGATACAGGACAATGTTATTCGGCTCATCGTCATTGAAGAATCTGCCAATGATGCTGAAGTGATCCTGAATAGTTTGCGCAAAGCACGTTATCCCATTCGTCCCAAACACGTTGAAGACGAAGAAGATTTGCAGGAAGCGCTCAGCGGACAAGAATGGGACTTAGTGATAGCTGTCCCGGCTGTTGGCGAACTTACCGCAACGACTGTGTGCGAAATGGTGAAAGCCTCCAACCAAGATATTCCTATCATCATTTTGTGCCAAAAGTTTACCGCCGAGAGCGTCGGCGAACTGATGGAAGCGGGCGTGCGCCATGTCATCCCCAATGGCAGCGACATCGCTTTGCAGCACGCAGTGAAAAAAGAACTCAGCGATCTCGCTACGCGGCAAAATCTTCGTCACATCGAACAAATGTATCGGCAAAGCCAGCAGC
This sequence comes from uncultured Thiomargarita sp., assembly GCA_964582525.1. GTDB lineage: Bacteria > Pseudomonadota > Gammaproteobacteria > Beggiatoales > Beggiatoaceae > BB31. The sequence goes on from CAZOSP010000004.1 coordinate 4,692, forward strand.
ATAACAAAATGTTGCTTTCAACTTCCCGTGATGCCATCAGCTATGTGCATGATGGTATGCACATTCACGCCAATCCCGCCTACATGGACATGTTTGGCTATGAAACGATGGAAGAATTAGAAGGAATGCCGGTGATGGATTTAGTCGCGCCCGAAGATCATGTTAAATTCAAAGATTTTATGCGTGAATACATGACCGATGACAACGAAGAAGATCGAGATATGGAATTAATAGGCTTGCGTTTACAAAAAAACAAACGGCATAAATTCCGCTTAAAAATGGAAGTCAGTCAAGCGATTTACGAAAATGAAAAATGTATTCAAATCGTTATTCGAGATCAAACAGACTCCAAAGAACTAGAAAAAAAACTCAAAGAAAAATATGCCAAACTCGATCAGCTAACAGAGCTATACAATCGCCCGCATTTTATTCAATTAGTCGAAAAAGCCATTGCCAAAACAATGGAAACCCATATCCGCAGCGTCGTGTTGTACGTCACCTTAGATAATTTCTCCGCCATTCGTGATCGAGTCGGTGTCGGCAATAGTGATCCAGTGATTAAACAAACCGCCAAAGTGCTTAAACAATATGCAGATGAGGTAACGCTGGCACGCTTTGCAGAATATACCTTTACATTTCTACTGCATGACACAGATGTAGCTAAAGCACAAACTTTTGCTGAAAAAATCCGTAAAGTCGTAGAAACTTGTGTCACAGAATTAGAAGAGCAATCGGTTGTCACAACATGCAGCATTGGTATTGCTCAAGTGCTGGCTTCGGCAGGTACGCCGCAAAGCGTCTTAAATGACGCGCACACCGCTTGCAAAGCTGCCATGAAAGAAGGCGGTAACCACATTGAAGTCTATAAAGCCACGGTGAGAAGTGGCAGCACCGGCGACGCAGCCTTGCAAGATGTGGCAAAAATGATTGAAACGGCGATTGAAGAAAACCGCTTTCATCTGGTTTATCAACCCATTGTCAGTTTGCGTGGTGAAGAAGAAGAAATTTATGAAGTCTTTTTGCGCATGGTGGATGCCGAAGCGAAACCTGTACCGCCGGGGACTTTATTTGCAGCGGCAGAAAAAGCCAATCTAAGTATTCATTTAGATCAATGGGTATTAAAAGAATCATCTCGTATTCTCAAAGAGCGAGAAAAATCTAAATTTAATACGCACTTTTTCATTAAATTGTCAGATCAGGCGGTAAAAGATGAAAGTCTGTTGTTATACATCAATAAGCTATTAAAAACAGCGCAGCTTTCAGGCGATCATTTAACCATTGAAATTAGTGAAGCAACCGCTATTAGTCAAATTAAACATGCTAAAGTTTTTGCCACCCAGTTAAAACGCATGGGCTGTCGCTCCGCGATTGAGCATTTTGGCACCGGTCTGAACTCGGAAACCTTATTGAAACACCTGCCGGTTGATTATGTCAAAATTGATTCTTCTTATGCCAAAGGCTTATCAAGTAGCACTGAACATCAAAACGCGGTTAATCACATCGTAGAACTCGCGCATCGCTATGAAAAAATGACCATTGCTGAAGCGGTAGAAGATGCGAACAGTCTGGCTGTGTTATTTCAATGCGAAGTAGATTTTGCGCAAGGACATTACATTCAAGAACCCATTGATAGCATGGATTATGATTTTTCTGAGTAACATTAATGGCGGTTTTTTCGCCCGAGAATCTGTTTCGGCGGGCGAAAAAGCCTTCGTAACACAAATGAGTAATCCCTTAAGGAATGACCACAAAACAATGCCAGAAAGGACACGTAAACCTTCTAGGAGCCTGTCCGAAAACTTATCAATCACCGTACCGACTCCATAGATTCAGTTTCTTTAAAAAAACAGAATCACATTTTTAGCCCTAGAAAAATATATTTTTCATTCAAAAACACATTTTCTTGTGTTTTTTATGCAATACTGTGCTTTATTTCCTTGTTCTAACCGTTCAGCCTCCCACAGCCTCCAACAACTTGACGAAAACTACATCTTCTCTCTGGATGAAGAGAACGTTAGGCGGCTGTGCGTCACCATACTCAGCGACCTCAAAGAAGCGCAGGAGCGGCTCAATCAGAATTCCACCAACAGCTCCGTACCGTCTGGTACTCAACCGCCGTGGTTTCATCCTGCGGAAAATACAAAGGATGAAGAAGAGGACGGCGATACGTCAATTCCGCCGCCTCCCGATGATAAGGATGACAGCGACGAGTCAAGTACCCAAAAAACGGCTACCGAGTCTGACAAAGCCGCCAGGTCCAGGTCCCCAAAAAAACCGCGTAACCCGGGTAAACAAACGGGTGACCAAGGTTTTGGACATCCCTATTCATTGTTATCCAAATATGACACAAATTCCACCGCTATTATTCACGCACATTCATCCATTGGTCATTTTTTATCATCTTTCACCAACACATCCCCAAACGGCGTGCGCACGCGGCGGTGACCGGGGGGAATATCCTCATCATTAATCACCCGCGGCTTAAAGGCGGGTTGCGGTTTAGCGGCGACCGGTGGCGGTGGGGTATGTTGATTGGTAGGCATTGCCTGCGATGGATGCGGCGGAGTTTTCGAGCTATCAGGCGATGGCGGCGCAGTACCCATGCTGTCCATGTTGATTTCAATCAGCTTATTTTCCTGGTTTTCCTGTCCTTCTACTTTTTTCAGGCTACGCACAAAAATTTTGCGCGGCTCAATTCTTTCAATCAACCAATCATCCACCGTCGCTTGCGGTGCAACTCTAATAGGCTGATTTTTATAATTAATAAACGCATAACGCTGGTCGCCGATAATACCCACACCTTCCAATATCAAGCCTTGTTCAAGCGCGCCCAGCGAGCCGCCAAAGCCTAAAAAAACAACGATCAAAATGGTATTTTTCATCCGAAAATCCTCATAAATACATAGGTTGCTATTGGTTTTGCTGCACTTTACCATAGCTCATAGACATTCGATAAACAAAATTTGACAAGGACAAGGCAATGAGTCTCAACACTGTTAAAGACTGGCTAAAACGCCAGCAAAACACTGTAGCGGAAAGCATTACGCGCTTCAAAAACAAAGACTTTATGGAAGCAGTGGTAGCCGGTTGCGCCTTAGTTGCGGCGGCGGATGGCGACATCAGCGCGGAAGAAAAGCAAAAAATGGCGGGCTTTATTAGCCGCAACGACGCGCTAAAGGTGTTTGACATGTCGCAAGTGATTGAACGCTTCAATGCGCAAGTTGAAAGTTTTGCATTTGACCACAGCATCGGCAAAGCGCAAGCCCTAAGAGTGATAGGGCGGCTTAAAAACAATCCCGAAGCAGGGCGTTTACTGGTGCGCGTCTGTTGCGCTATCGGCTTGGCAGATGGCGATTTTGATGCGGATGAACAGGCAGTGGTGCGAGACATTTGCGCCGAACTCGGGCTGCCCGCAGAAGACTTTGGTCTGACTGAAACGCCCGCCACCAACTCTTCCGCAGACATGCCTAAACCCGCCGCGCCCCCAGTTGCACCCAGCCCAGTTGCACCCAGCCCAGCAGAGCCAGAGCCAAAAACAGAGCCACTGGTCAAACCGCCGCTTGAAACGCCCATGCCGCCAACCGCGTCTTATGTAACAGCCGCAGACAATAAAGCCTTTATGGAAGCCAGCACCGCCACCGCAGCCTTGTTGCTCACAGCCGATAATGATCATTCTGCGGCTAAACAACAGCAGGTACGAGAGGCTTTGACCCAACATCCGGCATTACAAAATTTTCCTGCTGAAATGCTCAATAAGCAATTTAAACGCGCCCTAGACAATCTGAGTTTTAATCGCACGATAGGCAAAGCGGATATTCAACAGCGTCTAAGCTGGTTGAAAAACCAGCCAGAAGCCGCGCAAGCGCTAGTACAAGTGTGTTTAGCCGTGAGTCGTAGCGATGGGCATTTCAGTCCGGCAGAACAACAGGAAATGCGCGAATTGTGTCAGTTGTTGGCGGTGGAGGCAAAAATCGCTTAAATGTCAGCCGATGTAAAAGTTAATGTGGGCTATGACCTTCTAGGTTTTGAAAACCTAGAAGGTCTGAATCCTACAACTGATGCACTTTAGCTATATTAAGCAGCGGAGGCTGCAAAATTTTTTAATTTGATGGTGTCAGCCTGCGCTTCATCGAGTAACACTGATAATCGTTCTTGTAAATGATCAAACTGATCCGGCAAATGCAGCGGACGATTATGTTTGTCGGTAATGTGAAAAACGTCTTCAACGCGAGTGCCAAAGGTAGCAATTTTAGCGTTCTTGACACGCACTTCGCATTGCATCATCGCTTGTGCAATACGCGATAAAACACCCGGACGGTCAGTCGTGACAATTTCCATCACCGTATGATTATTAACAAAATCAACCTTAAAAACCACCCGCGTCGGCACGGTAAAATGTTTCACCTGTGGCGGTTGGCGGCGGTTAATCGTCGCAAAACTGGTTTCTGATAGCAGTGCTTGCATCAGCCCGCAACGCACTATTTCCGCCCGCGCCGGGCTTTCTATCGGCTTACCGCCTTCTTCTAATACCGTGTAATTAATTAAAGTGCAATGCCCCCCCGCCGCGCCAACAATATAGGCATCAACAATGTTCAAATTTTGTTGCTCCAGATACAGGGTGGTATCGACAAACAAAGAATCCTTGTGTTCGGTGTAAATCATAAATTCCGTACAACCAAGCATTCCTTCACGAATTAAAACCAACGGTTGATTGGGGGGTTTATTTAACATGGCGCGGGTTTCGCGGGCAATATTAACCGCCGTAGAACGCAAAAAATAATTGCGATTAATCGCCTGCCACAAATTTTCTACTGTTTCTTGCGCATAATCCTGTAGCAGATGCCAAGCTTCTGATTTAATGTCACGCACCCGCACATTTTTATCAATAGGATTTTGCAAGCCTTTGGCTAAAGCTTGCTTAGTTTTATGATACAAATTAGCTAACAAAGAAGACTTCCAGCTATTCCATAAAGTCGGATTGGTAGCACGAATATCCGCTACTGTAAGCAAATACAAATAATTCAAATGAGATTGATCAGTGACACGCTGCGCAAAAGCATTCACTACATCGGGATCAGAAATATCTTGTCGCTGCGCCGTGGTTGACATAATTAAATGATTTTTCACCAACCACGCCACCAAGCGACTGTCGTAATCGCTCAAACCATGTGCTTGACAAAATTCTAAAGCATCATGCTGCCCTAACGCGGAATGATCACCGCCACGTCCTTTAGCAATATCGTGAAACAAACCCGCTAAATATAACAACTCCTGTTTAGGCAATTGCTGCATGATTTCTGAACATAAAGGAAATTCATCATAATATCTTTTAATGGTAAAACGACGCAGATTGCGAATAACAAATAAAGTATGTTGATCAACGGTATAAACATGAAATAAATCATACTGCATTTGTCCGGTAACCTGTCCAAAGCTTGGCAAATACGCAGACAATACGCCATAGCGACTCATCATACGGAAAGCACGGGTAATGCCCACAGGTTGACGAATAATTTCATAAAATACACTGCGGGCGCGCAAATCATTATGAAAAGCGGGATCAATCAAATAAGTATAATAACGCAATAAACGCGCAGTGCTGGCACGAATACCCTTAATTTCTGAATGATGCTGCATCATTAAAAATATTTCTAATAAAGCAAAGGGATAATCTAAAAATACTTTGTCATGCGTAATTTCAATAAATCCGTTGCGAATTTGAAAGCGTTTGCTTAAAGGTTTTACTTGCGTTGGACCCGAATACAAAATTGCCTCTTCAAACAACTGTAAAAGAATTTCATTTAAGCTACTAATCTCCCAAGCGGTACGATAATACTGCCGCATAAAATGCTCTACGCCCAAGCGTTTAGCATCATCTTCATAGCCAAATTTCTTTGCCAGCGTGCGTTGATAATCAAAGCCTAAACGATCTTCGTGGCGACCGGTTAATTGATGCAACATATAGCGAATACACCAAAGAAATGCTTGCGCCTTGACTAACGCATTATATTCTTCTTCTGTCAGAAAGCCATGACGAATTAAATCATGCAAAGTATTTGAATTAAAATGACGTTTCGCCACCCAGGCCAGGGTTTGAATATCGCGTAAACCACCCGGTCCATCTTTAATGTTAGGTTCGAGATTATAAGCCGTATCATTAAACTTACGATGGCGCGTACATTGTTCTTCTTTTTTAGCCGCAAAAAAATCACGATCCGACCAGATTTGTTCGGGACGGCTTAAACACTGCATGGCTTCAAATAAATACTCTGCACCAACCAATAAACGCGATTCAATTAAATTAGTAATCACGCTAATATCTTCTTCTGCCATCTGTTGACAAGCTTCTAAAGTTCTGACGCTATGTCCAACTTCTAAGCCAATATCCCACAGAAACATCAAAAATTGCTCTAAGCTGGTTTGCGTTTCTTTATCTAAATCATCTTCTATCAAGATTAATAAATCAATATCTGAAGCGGGATGTAATTCCTTGCGCCCATAACCGCCAACAGCAATCAATGCAAGTTTTTCAGGATAAGCGCGAATATGTAAATGCCAGGCTTGACGGAGAATTTGATCCATGAACCAAGCGCGTTGTGGCACCACCTCTTGAGCAGATAAATGCACGGCAAAGCGTTCATTAAGCACCGAATCGCCTTGTTTTAAGGTTTGGCGAAAGAGTGCAATCGGTGAAGCAGATATTTGTAATTGAACATTAAAGCTTTGTTCATCAAAAAGCTGAGGATCAGTATAGGTTTCGTCGTAATACATGAGAGATATACAATTAGAGAGTTAAATGTGAATTAGGAATGTTCACAAAAGCCAACAGGTTTTGGTTAATCTGAATTTTTTATTTCTAACGAGTCAGTTTCTTCTTCACTAGAAATAGCAACATTGGCAGTCACCACTGCTTCAGCTTCACTACTTTCCTGTGCCGCTTGCTGCTGTGCCATTTTTTCAGCCGCTTCAACAGCCAAACGCCGCAGCTCTTGTTCTGCTTGTTGATGTTCCTCATCAGCTTGTTTTAAGCGTTCCTGCATAGAATGCTCTGCCTCTTCATTTAAACGCTGATTTTCTTCTAAAGCCGTATCTTTTAATGCCTCTAAGGTAGGCAAATCGTTCAGTTCTTTTAAGCTAAACTGATCTAAAAAAGCCGTTGTTGTACCATATAAACGCGGATGTCCCACGGTGTTTTTTTGCCCCACCACACGAATCCAACCATAGTCCAACAATTTTTTCATAATCTCAGAACTCACGCTAACACCACGAATTTTCTCAATGTCACTGCGTGTAATCGGTTGTCGATAAGCAATCAATGCCAAAGTTTCTAGCAGCGCACGCGAATAACGCGACGCTTTTGCAGTCCATAAATTCGCAATATGTGGCGCAATCTCTTGTTTAACCTGATAACGCCAACCGCTGGCAACTTCAATGAGTTCAACACAGCGAGATTCAGACTCTCTTTGTAATTGCTGTAAGACTGGAGGAATACGTTTTTTAGCCACTTTACGCTCTTCATTGGCAAGTTCTTCATTATCATTAGCCGTTACAAATAATTCACTCAATTGTTCTAATGTTAAAGGGCGACCGGCAGCCAGTAATGCAGCCTCAATAATATGTTGTAATTGATGATCAGACATGCTTTTTGCTTTGTAAAAAATCTCTAAGTTCTTTAATTAAAAAATTATCTGCAAAATCGATAATTTTAGTATAAAAACTGGACAATGTAGGTTGTTTTTTTAATTCCTCTTGAGCCAGCTCCATAACCCCTTGGATATGCCCTAAACGCGCCAGTTCTATTAACTGCGTAACAATCGCCGCTTCAGGGAAAACAAGCTGTTGAGATTCTTCATGGTGAGATGCTTCTGTGCTTTCATCGCTGTCGGCATATTCCCATTCTATCCCCGCTAAAGTTTTTAAGGTATCTAAAAAAGTTTGATGCTTAAAAGGTTTCTCTATAAAACCATTAGCCCCAACTGCCAATGCGTGGGCTTTTTGTTCTTCTGTCACTGTCGCCGAAATTGCAATAATACAGCAAGTATGACCATCCGGCAGTTGGCGTAATTGTGTTATACCCATAAAACCATCGATTTTTGGCATGACTAAATCAATCAGCACAATATCAGGTTTATGCTGCGCAGCATGACTTAAAGCAGTATTGACATCCTTAAAAGTATGCACTAAAAATCCCAGTTGTTTTAACCAATCCGCCAATACCGTGCGATTATTAACCACATCATCAACAATCATCATTCGGCGTTGTTTACCATGATAGTGAATGGCAATGCGTTTTTTTTGTGTTTCCTGTATTTCCTGTCCAGCCAGTTTCCACTTTTGCAGAGGTGCTTGAATAAAGAATTTGAAAATACTGCCATTACCAATATGACTTTCAACATCTAAATGTCCTCCCATCATATCTACCAAGCGGCGACTAATGGGCAAACCCAATCCTGAGCCTTCAATATATTTTTGCGTGCCAACCTGTTGAAAAGGCTCAAAAATAGCTGTTAAATCTTCAGTATTAATACCACAGCCGGTATCATGAATTTCAAAAAATAGCAATCCTTCATGCCAAGCAATGCCGAGGCTAATTTCTCCATATTCAGTAAACTTAAACGCATTATTCAATAAATTTAGCAATACTTGACGTAAGCGTTTTTCATCTGTACTAACGATCACCGGAATCTTGTTCTTTTGAAAGTTTTCTTGAAAAGGTAACGGATTAATTTTAAAGGCTATTTGTTTTTGCTCAGCGCGTAATTGAAACAATTGTGCTATATCCTGCATCAGTCCCGGCAAATAGACATCTGTATTCACGACTTCTAAACGCTCTGCTTCAATTTTAGATAAATCTAAAATATCATTAATTAACTGCAATAAATGTTCACCACTGCGTTCAATAATTTTAATTTGCTGACGTACATCCGTATCAACGTGTAAATTACGATCTAATAACTGGGTGTAGCCTAAAATAGCATTTAATGGAGTACGCAATTCATGACTCATATTGGCTAGAAAGGCACTTTTAGCACGATTAGCCGTTTCTGCATCATCTTTTGCTTGCCGTAGTTGTATTTCTGTATTTTTTAGCTGATTAATGTCTACCATAAAGCCCGACAAATACAGCACAGAACTTTGACTAATTTTGGTTGTGACAATATTTTTTAACCAAATATAGGTGTCTTTAGTAGTGCGCATACGGTATTCAAAGGCTTGTTGTTGGTTATTATTGATAGCGGTTTGCAACAGCTCTTGCAAAATGAGTTTATCATCGGGATGTACGGTTTGGCGAAAAAAATCTAAATCTTGCCACTTGCCTAAAGGGTATCCTAATAAATTCTCGGCATGAGGCGATACATAAGTAAAACGCTTGTCAGCAATATTATAAGACCAGGCAATGGCATTAATATTTTCTACTAATGAACGAAAGCGTAATTCACTTTCTCGTAAAGCCATTTCTGCACGTTTTTGCGCACTAATATCACTTACAGAAATAAAGCACAGTGAATGCTCTTCTTTTTTGTTAGAGGTAAATAAGCGCGCATGGATACTGACAAAAACTGCATGGTTATTGATTTCATGCAATAAATGTAATTCAATGCTATCTTGTATGCTCTCGTTATTAAAAACATGTCGCAAAAAATGCTTAAACTGCACTTGATCTTGTTTGCTTAAGTATTTATAGATAGACTGCTTACAAAGGTTTCGAGTTTGCGTTTGGAATAAATGACCGGCAGCGAAATTAGCCGCTTCAATAATCCCTTTTTCATTAATACTTAAATACGCTATCGGCGCAAAATCAAATAATTGTTGATAACTATTACGCGACAACTGCAAATCAGACTGTATTGCTTTTAATGTATCATTTTGTGAACGCAATTCTTCTTGATGTTCATGCAGAGATTCAAGTGCATGATGCAAACGATGATTGGGTTCTTGCAACGCGGTGTTTTCACTCTGTAATTTTTGATTTTCTGCTAGTAAAGCTTGATATTGCTCCAGCAGACCTTGATAATCCAAAACTTGTTCAGCAGTATTTGACATTTTATGCAATCCCTTGTATGCAGTTTTAATTAAGTTTTACTGTGTCACACAATTTTCTCTACAAAGCAGGTCATACTATGGCAGATAACACAATGCTACAAGCACCCACCCATTATGTAGGCGTTGGGGCATCCGCAGGCGGCTTAGAAGCCATTGAGAGCTTTTTCAAAAATATGCCAGCAGATAGCGGATTAGCTTTCGTGGTAGTGCAGCACCTATCGCCCGACTACAAAAGTCTGATGGTGGAACTCTTGTCTAAGCATACAGAAATGCCGGTGCATCGTATTACCGAAGGTATCACCATTGAGGCTAACAGCATATACCTAATTCCGCCCAAGAAAAACCTCACTATTTTTCATGGTAAGTTATTGTTGTTAGAGCAAGATTATTCTCGCGGTATCAATTTACCCATTGATGTTTTTTTGCGCTCACTGGCAGAAGATCAAGCCGAAAAATCCGTTGCTATTATTTTGTCTGGCACGGGTAGCGATGGCGTGCGCGGCATTCGCGCCATCAAAGAGTTAGGCGGTATGGTGATGGTGCAAGACGAAGAATCTGCCAAATTTGATGGAATGCCGCGCAGCGCGATTGCCACAGGGTTACCGGATTTTATTTTACCGCCGAATGAAATGCCACAACAATTATTATCTTTTGTCAACCACCCTTATGCCTCAAAAACCCATGTTGAACCCAAATTATTGACCAATGAAGATGGTTTAACTCGCATTTTCGCGCTGTTGCGTGAGCGCACTAAAGTTGATTTCACCTATTACAAACCCAGTACCGTGGTGCGGCGGATTGAACGCCGCATGAGTGTTAATCAAATTCATGAATTGCGTGATTATGTGCATTTCATGGAAGGTTATCCCAAAGAAATCAATACCCTATACCGAGAATTATTAATTGGTGTCACCAATTTCTTTCGGGATGCCGAAGCGTTCAAGGATTTAGAAGAGCGCTGGCTGCCTCAATTACTTGAAAAAAACGACAACCCTGAAATTCGTTTCTGGGTAGCGGCTTGCTCTACTGGCGAAGAAGCTTATTCATTAGCTATTTTAGCGCAAGAATGTATGGAACGCTTAAATCGTTCTTTTAATATTAAAATTTTTGCCACAGATGTTGATCGGGATGCCATTATGCAGGCGGGCAATGGAGTCTATCCGGAAAGCATTGCGGCTGATGTTTCCGCTCATTTATTAAGCAAATACTTTCATCGACGCGAAGATAGTTTTCAAATCACGCGCCGTATTCGGGAAATGGTGGTATTTGCGCAACATAATTTAATTAAAGACCCGCCTTTTACCAATATCGATCTGATTTCTTGTCGCAATGTGCTGATTTACTTGCAACCGGTGTTGCAGAAAAAAGTGTTGGAACAATTTAATTTCTCCTTAAATCATTCTGGTTTATTATTTCTCGGCAGTAGTGAAAGTGTCGGCGATATGAGTAAGCATTTTGAATTGGTGAATAATAAATGGCGTATTCATCAATTAAAAGAGAAACGTCGCTCAAACAAATTTACCCGTGAATTTAGTGAGCAAATTTCAGTCAATTACGGGGTTTCTAGCATGTCTTTACATCAGTCAGGTAGTCGTGTCAACTGGCGACAAAATACTGAAGAAAGAATGCTTAATCGCCTGTTACAAGACGTGGTTGAAGAATACATGCCTTTAACCGTTATTGTGAATGAAGAATTTGAACCTTTACACGTTTTGGGCGATGCTGCTGGATTTTTCACCCTGCCCAGAGGTAAAGCCGTGCATGACATTACTAAAATGGCAGCACGAGAACTCAGTATTCCTTTAGCCACTTCTTTGCAAAAAGTCTTCAAAAGCCGTGAAGAAATAAGCTACAATAATATCCGCATCAAGGATAAACATGATGCCGAGCGGTTGATTAAAATTCGTATTCGTTTATTGCCCGAACGCAAAGGACAAGAACCTTTAGCAGTGATTTTATTAGAAGAAGTTGTCACGGCACAAACGGATGCCAATATCAATGTTATCAGCTATGATTTAGGGCATGAAGCAGAGCAGCGGATTAATGATTTAGAATTAGAATTGCAATTTACCCGTGAAAATCTACAAGCGACTATAGAAGAGCTAGAAACTTCCAATGAAGAATTACAAGCCACCAATGAAGAGTTGCTGGCGAGTAACGAAGAGCTGCAAAGCACTAACGAAGAGTTGCAATCTGTCAATGAAGAACTGCACACAGTCAATGCCGAGCATCAAAGCAAAATTTTAGAATTGACCGAGTTGACTAATGACTTAGATAATTTATTAAGCAGCTCACAGGTTGGCACAGTGTTTTTGGATGAAGAATTAATTATTCGTCGTTTTACCCCAGCCGTCACGCGACTATTTAATTTTCTTGAAAATGACATAGGTCGTCCACTCTCACATATTTCACACCGTTTTCATTTTGAATTAATGTCAGTATTGAAAGAAGTACAAATCAATAATACGGCTATTCAAAAAGAAGTATGTGCTGAAGATGGCAGTTTTTATTTGATGAATGTACAGCCCTATCAAATAGGACCTGAAATCTATGCCGGCATTGTCTTAAACTTTGTAGATATTACCAATCTGAAGACCGTGGAAGCCGAGCTTAAACTCAGCGAAGAACGCTATGTACTGGCACAGAAAGCAGCTAAAATTGGCAGTTGGGATTGGGATATTGCCAGTAATCAATTAGTCTGGTCAGATATGGTTGAACCCATGTTTGGTTTCAAGGCAGGAGAATTTCCGGGAACTTACGAATCTTTTATAAAATTAGTCCATCCTGAAGATCGTCCTTTATTACAACAGCGCGTAGAAATCTGTCTGAATGAAGACAAACCCTACAATGTTGAACATCGCATTGTATGGCGTGATGGGTCTGTGCATTGGGTGAATGAAACCGGACATGTGTATCGAGATGAAAACGGCAAACCTTTGCGCATGATGGGCGTGGTGCGCGACATTACCGAACAAAAATATATGGAAAAAGACTTAAATAAAAGCAAAGCAAAATTAAGTCGTTATTTTCAGCAACCTTTTGTTGGTATGGCAATTTCTACACCTAACCAAGATATTGTTGAAGTTAATGATAAATTCTGTGATCTGCTTGGCTATTCGCCCGATGAGCTTTTGGAGATGAAATGGACGGATTTTACCCATCCTAATGATGTGGAAGAAAGTGAAATTATGTATGCGCGTTTATTTAATGAAAATGTGGATTCTTATTCTCTACAGAAGCGTTATTTGTGTCGTGATGGTTCAACCTTATTTGTTAATTTAGCAGCACTCTGTGTACGCGATGAATACAATCAACCTGAATATATTTATAGTTTTGTGCAAGATGTGACAGAATTACGCCATTATCACGCTAAACTAGAGCAGCAGGCGCAGCAATTACAAGAAAAAAATGCCACGTTAGACAGTATTTTACGTGCGACACCGGTGGGTGTCGGGGTCGTCAAAGATCGCGTATTTCAATGGGTCAGTCCTTGTCTGTGTAAATTATTAGGCTATGCTGAAGAAGAGCTTATTGGGCAAAGTTCACGCATGATTTATCCCAGTGATGAAGAATATGAACGAGTGGGTAAAGAAAAGTATGAACAATTAGAACAACAAACTGTCGGTAGAGTAGAGGCACAATGGCAACGTAAAAATGGCAGTTTAGTGAATGTCTTATTGAGTTCATCGAGAATGACGGACAATTCCAATGGTGTTACTTTTACTGCAATGGTTTTGGACTGATGTTTATTGGTATTGATTTAGGGACTTCTGGCTGTCGCGCCATTGCCATTGATGAGCAAGCGCGGATTCAGGGCGAAGCACGGGTCGCGCTTGCCGCGCCTATTTCACAAGGCAATGCGAATCGGCAAGCTCCAGCATTATGGTGGGAGGCGGTGTGCGAGGTTTTAAGCCAACTGAGTGAACAAATCCCCGCCCAGCAAGTACAAGCGATTGCCGTTGATGGGACTTCCGCGACTGTGCTGGTGACAGACGCGCAAGGCGCGCCTCTCGGTCAGGCTTTGATGTATAACGATGCCAGTTGTCAAGCGCAAGCCGAGCAGATTCAAACAGTGGCACCGCCATCCAGCGCGGCGCGTAGCGTGACCGCAAGTCTTGCCAAATTATTGTATTTATATCAACAATATCCGCAAGCGCGTCACGCCTTGCATCAAGCCGATTGGATTAGCAATCGTCTGAGCGGCAAGTATGGGGTGAGCGATGCCAATAATTGTTTGAAGTTGGGCTACGATGGATTCTTGGGCGATTGGGAAGAATGGCTACAACAACTTGATTTTCCACAGTATTTGTTGCCAAAAGTGTTGCCGGCTGGGACTCTTTACGCAGTTTTGCGTAGCGATTTAGCGCGGCGTTGGGGGTTTTCTGCAAATACCCACATAGTCACTGGCACAACTGACAGCACGGCGGCTTTTTTAGCCACTGGTGCGCAACAGATCGGCGATGCGGTGACGGTGTTGGGTTCAACTTTGGTGCTAAAAATTCTCAGCGAGAAGCCTATCAACGCGCCCGAATATGGTGTTTATAGCCAGCGTTTAGGTCATCGGTGGTTGATCGGTGGGGCTTCTAATAGCGGTGCTGCGGTGTTGTTACAATATTTTACTGATCAGCAGCTTGCTCAAATGACTCCGAACTTAAAGGCAGAGCAGCCTAGCGGTTTGGATTATTATCCGCTGCCTGCTGTGGGGGAGCGTTTTCCTATCGCAGACGCGCAGCTTGCGCCGCGTTTAAGTCCGCGTCCGCCCGATGATGTGTTGTTTTTTCAGGGTATATTAGAGGGCTTAAGCCAAATTGAAGCACAGGCTTATGCGCGTTTGCACGCATTGGGTGCGCCTGCCTTGAACTCGGTGCGCACGGTTGGCGGCGGGGCAAAGAATGCTGCTTGGCAGCAGATGCGCCAAGCGGTATTGGATGTGCCAATCATCCGTGCGCAACATAGCGAAGCGGCTTATGGCGCGGCGTTGTTGGCAAAATCAGCACATTTAACAGGCTCCTGCTGGATGAGATGCTGAGCAGAGTCGGTGGTACTGCGATTCGGTTTACCGACAATTTTTGCGCGATGTGGGTGAGTTGTAGCGGTTTTCAACCGTTTGAACTCGCGCCGCGCAGAGCTTAAGACCGAACGTCCAAAACCTCGCGTCTGGTGCATGACGCGGGCGTTGTTTACTACCAGAAATACTCTGTCTGTAGCAGAATTTTAATCACGTCAGGGTCTGCAAGCCCTTAAGTTTTTTAGCAGGTAGCATTATGCGCATTGCACTTAATCTTGAGCAATTACAAGCGGTTATTTCACAAAGGTCGCAAGACTGGCAGTCCTCTCAACCCTAAGCGTAACCCATGAAAAACCTATTTTCCGCAGTCTGGGGGGGGGAACGGTGGACTGCGGCGCGCTATGATTAGCCTATTATTTTGAGTTTCCAAACCGAGTCTGGAGAAATACTATGTAAAATCAATATATTAGGCAATTTATGCCATTACTGACCGACCTGCTCAAGTTGCCTCATGCTGAAAAATTGCGCATGGTGAATCTCTTATTGCGGGAAAATCGCGGCGGAAGAGGGTGTGCGTTTAGCACTTCCTGAGTATATTCCCGATTCTTAAGAAAACTATTTAGATACCTTGCTGGAAAATCCATTACACGTTAAGCAGTTTAAGCGTTATAGCCGGGAAATCTATACTATCATCAAAGATTAGATTTAGGACTTTAACTTTATTATTGTATGATAGCATCACTACAAAATAGGGGTTTTCTTATGGCACTTTCAAAACATTGGCACAGTGTTTCTACTCAATCGATTATTGATGGGTTTGAAACCGATGAGACAAAAGGGTTGCAATCCAATCAAGTGGAGCAATCACGCCAAAAATATGGTCAAAATATACTTTCTCAAAAAAAGGGTGAAAGTAAGCTCATCTTATTTTTGCAGCAATTCAACCAGCCTTTGGTCTATATCTTGTTGGTTGCGACGATTGTTACGGCACTTTTGGGGGAGTGGGTCGATTCGTCGGTGATATTTGGGGTCATTCTTGTCAATTCAATCATTGGCTATATCCAAGAGGTCAAAGCAAAAGCGGCTATTGAAGCGTTGGCAAAGATGGGCAAAGTGATGGCAACTGTTTTTCGAGATGGTCAAAAAACATCCATTGATGCTAAAGAGTTGGTGGTGGGGGATATTGTCGTTTTGTATTCGGGGGATAAAGTGCCTGCTGATATACGATTGTTGCGTTCAAAAGAGCTTAAGTGCGATGAATCCTCTTTGACGGGCGAGTCTGTAAGCGTGGAAAAACAAATGGAAGTTTTAGAAGAGTCCACCGCTTTGGCAGAGAGAAAAAATATGCTCTACTCATCAAGTTTGGTCACCACGGGAAGTGCCGTAGGGGTTGTGGTCGCCGTCGGACACGATACGCAAATAGGCAAAATCAATACAATGATCTCCCAAGCCGATATTCTCCAAACGCCTTTGACGATAAAAATAGGAAAATTTAGCGAGATACTTTTGTATGTCATATTGGTGATGGCTACCTTTACCTTTGCCGCGGGGATGCTACAAGGGGGGGAAACCGTTGAGATGTTTATGGCAGCGGTTGCTTTGTCGGTTGCAGCTATTCCAGAGGGACTTCCTGCTGCGATGACGATTATATTGGCGATTGGTGTCTCCAAGATGGCAAAACAAAACGCCATTATACGCAAACTCCCTGCGGTGGAGACGCTAGGTTCTACTACGGTAATTTGTTCAGACAAGACAGGCACACTCACTCAAAATGAGATGACCGTAAAAGAGATCTACGCAGGAGGCAAATCTATCGGGGTAGAGGGAATTGGATACGAACCCAATGGCAAAATTGAGTATGAAAAAAATGTTGCACTCTATGAAACTCTAAAAGCGGGTATTTTATGCAACAACTCTAACATTATATATGAAGAGGGAAAATACAAAATCATCGGAGACCCTACCGAAGCAGCCTTGATAGTCTCTGGCAAAAAAGCAAACTTGCAAAAAGATGTCATAGAAGAGGACCTTGTCCATATCGATACCTTAGATTTTGAATCCCAAAACCAATACATGGCGACCTATTACGGCTCAAAAGATAAATCTGCCTCTCACATATACATCAAAGGCTCGCTCGAAAAGATTTTGGAGCGGTGCGAAAGGATGCTTGATAGTGTGGGAGAGAGTATACCAATCGACAAGGAGCTTATTGCCCAACAATCAGAAGAGCTTGCATCAAAAGGAATGAGGGTTTTGGCGTTTGCTTATTTGAGTATGGAGAGTTGGGCCCAGTCTTTGGAGCATCATCATGTATCCGATGGACTTGTATTTTTGGGAGTGCAGGGGATGATTGACCCTCCTAGAGAGGGCGTGAAAAGCTCTATCGCAGCTTGTCACAAGGCCGGGATAAAAGTCAAAATGATTACAGGTGATCATAAGATTACCGCTTTGGCAATCGCCCAAGATATAGGGATCAAAACCGATGGCAACATAGCCTCACTAGCAGGAGAGGAGCTTACGCAAATGAGCGATGAAGCACTCCTTGAAGTGGTAGAAGATGTCAATGTCTTTGCACGAGTAACACCCGAACAAAAACTAAGATTGGTCAAACTACTCCAACAAAAAAACAATGTCGTAGCCATGACGGGAGATGGAGTCAACGATGCCCCCGCTCTAAAACAAGCCAATATCGGCACGGCTATGGGGATTACAGGCACGGAGGTTTCTAAGGAGTCAGCGGATATGATATTGACCGATGATAACTTTACTACTATCAAAAATGCAGTTGATGAGGGTAGGGGGGTTTATGCAAATATTATCAAGTTTATCACATGGATACTCCCTACCAATGTAGGGGAGGGGTTGATTATCGTTTTTGCCGTGGTGTTTGGATTTGCTCTGCCTTTGTCGCCTGTTCAAATTTTGTGGGTCAATATGATGACGGCTATCCTTTTGGGATTGGCATTGGCTTTTGAACCAAAAGAGAACAATCTCATGGATTTTCCACCAAGAGACCCCAACGCCCCAATCTTGTCAAAGATACTCTTGATTAGAATTTTGTATGTGGGTGGATTGTTGATGGTGTTTTCATTTGCTATTTTTTGGTACACAAAAGATATTATGGGACACTCATTAGAACAAGCAAGAACCGCTGCTGTAAATCTCCTCGTCTTTGGAGAGTTGTTTTATCTTCTCAACTGTCGATCACTGAGATTTTCGATGTTTAAAATAGGTGTTTTTAGCAACGGCTGGCTGCTTATCGGTGTGGCGTTGATGATACTTTCTCAGCTACTATTTACCTACGCGCCATTCATGAACCTACTATTTTCCACTCAACCCCTCGGACTTACAGAGTGGGCGATAGTGATTGTTGCTGGATTGATGATCTATATCGTGGTAGAGATTGAGAAGAGCATTACAAACAAAAAAGAGGCTAGATTACACTAACAGAAAGTGAGGCTTTAACCTCAATCCTTTTCATAGACATCTTACGCTTTTTGGGTGTAATTTGTCTATTTTCGTATTATACAAGGTAAAAATATGAAAAAACAAAACTATATTACAAATATAGAAAAACTAAACAACCACCCGCTTGAAGCGGGTAGGTTAGAGCTTGGTGGCTGAAAGCCGGGATACAGGGCGGATGGCCCCCTGTTAATTTGGTGGTTCCCCACCTTCTGTTCTAAAATTATCACTGGGGTTTGCTTCAAAATGATGTTCCAAATAATTTTTAATCCTATCTTCTGTCATTTGTCCTACAGAAACACAGAAATAGCCCCTTGCCCAAAAGTGCTTAGGCAACTCGCACTAAATAAATCTGTTCGCCTGAAAGGCGAAGGTTTTAACCTTGTGCATGGAAAACAAGTTTAATGGCGCGTTTCACTAATGTGATAGATATGCTAATCCCTGCAAACTGGACAACTTCTACGCTAACTCCTGCTAGTTGCTCTCCACCGCCACCACCTATTTCCGTCTCAATTGATTTGAACCCTAAAAAATCTGCTATCACTTTCGGCAAAGAAATTAAAGAATAATTTCTTATCTCTATAAAAATAAGAAAATTTTAAATCTGATTGTTCTATCCGACATTCCGCATACCCCTTTCAACTATTTGATTTTTAAGTTTAAAGTTTAACTTATTTAGTTATAAGCTAAATGAATATAATAATTAAATCAAATGGTTATCTGTAGCATGTGCGGAATGTCGGCTATTTGAATGGTCAGATTTTTTTTGCGCGAAAAATAGATTGCGTCGGCTATAATGACAAAAAACTATTTTGCTCAGGATAAAAAACGATGAAATTTCCTGATGGATTGGCGGATTTTGCAGCGGTCATCAGCGAAGGTTATTACTACGCCGACCGCACCCAATACTTGACACAGTTGGAAGAAGCCGCCAAGCATCTACTGTTTTTGCGTCCGCGCCGATTTGGTAAAAGTTTGTTATTAGGCATGTTAGAAAATCATTACGATTTGCGTAAAAAAGACCAATTCGAGACCTTATTCGGACACCTTAACATCGGCAAAAATCCCACGCCCAGTCACAATCAATATTTCGTCATGCGCTGGGATTTTTCGATGGTGGACGGGCAGGACTATTGCAGAGATTAAAAAAGCTTTGCATGACCATATTAATAGCTCGATTAAGGAAATGCAGCGGCGTTATCCCGACATCTTTACTGACCTAGCGTTTAATGAACACAATTCGCTGGTTGCGCTACATGGATTAGCCAGTATTGCCAACATCCGCCGTCAGGGTTGCCTAAAATTCTAACATTAAAAGCACAAAGGACAGATTATGAAGCAATTAATCTTAATTCGTCACGCCAAATCCACTCACAACAATACTGGCTTAAGCGACTTCGACCGCCCGCTGCACCAACAGGGCGAGCGCGAAGCAGCGGACATGGGCAAGCGTCTCTATCAACGCGCCATGCCCATTGATGGCATCATCTCCAGCCCGGCTAAACGCGCCCTCAGCACTGCGCATATTATTGCCGAAGAAACCCATTTTAATACCGCCCACATCATTGAAGAAGCGCGTATTTATGAAGCAACATTCAGCACCTTGTTCGCCATTGCGCAGGACTTTGACGAGCGTTTTGCGCACCTGCTGATGTTTGGACATAACCCCGGCATGAGCCTATTCGCCTATTATCTCAGTGGATATACGACAGAAATGCCGACTTGCGCTATGCTTGCTATGCAGTTTGAAATAGAATGCTGGGCGGATATACAGCCAAGCAGTGGCACGGTTTTGTTTTTTGATGCCCCCTGAAAACAGCGCGTGATGTTTTATTTGTTAAATCATCATAGCTATTAAATTAACCCTAGAGATTCAACTCAACCGCTTTTTACTAGGAAAACTGATGCAAGTTGCCATACCCGACATTCACAATCACGAGCAATTATTACAACTCGCCAATAGTTACACGGTTTCTCAATGTTTATTTGCTACCGCACAACTAGGGCTTGCCGATTATCTCTTCCACGCACCCAAAACCTGCGTTGAACTAGCTGACTTGACCTGCACCCATGCCCATTCATTACAACGTCTATTAAAGGTTCTTGTTGGGTTAAAGTTGCTTAAAGAAGAACAAGAAGAAAATCAACAGCCTTGCTTTATTTTTGCCTGCCGGAAAAAGTTTAGCAAGTCAAGCAACGCATTCTATTCGTTATTCACTTATCATGCAGGTATGAGTATGCAATTTTCCGCAGAGGATGCTTAACGTGACTCAACAAAAAAATTCGCGGGTATTTTATGCGCAAGGCTGGAATGCAGACTATCAGCTTGCAGAGCATGGCGAAGGTATTTTTGTCTTTGATGGCCAGGGTAAACGCTATTTAGATGCAATTGGCGGTACGCATTGCATCACACTCGGTTATGGTGTAGAAGAAATTGCGCAAGCCATGGCGGCGCAAGCCATGAAAGTACCTTTCACCCACAAAGTACAATTTACCAATACGCCACAAGAAGAACTGGCAACTGCGGTCGTTGAAATAGCACCCGCAGGAATGAACCATGTGTTATTTGTGACTGGTGGTTCAACGGCAAATGAAATGGCAATGCAAATTGCTCGTTATTATCATTTAGTACGCAGCAATGAAAATAAATATCGCGTGATTGGACGCTGGCACAGTTATCACGGGCGCACCACTTCAACCTTATCAATGTCGGGCAGCTTGTTTGTCAAGCGCGAGGACATGCAGCCGTATCAATATGATTTTCCTCATATTCACGCGCCGCATTGCTATCAATGTCCGTTTTCGCGTAGCTATCCTGAGTGTCAACTGGCGTGTGCAACGGCATTGGCTGACACCATTGAGCGCGAAGGCGCGCAGACGATTGCCGCTTTCATTGCCGAGCCGATCATCGGTGGTGCCGGTAGCGCGATCGTGCCGCCGCCCGGTTATTACGAAAAAATCCGAGAAATTTGTGATGCTTACGACGTGTTGTTCATTGCTGAGGAAGTGGTCACCGGATTTGGACGCACGGGTAAAAATTTTGGCATTCAACACTGGGATGTGGTGCCAGATTTCCTCACTTCTGCCAAAGGTTTAAGCAGCGGCTACGCGCCTATGGGCTGTGTGATTTTGCACGAAAAAATCACTGAAACCTTTTTCCATAGTCAACGTCAAGCCGTGCCAACCTTTGTCACTTATTCGGGGCATCCGATTAGTTGTGCGGCTGCGCTGGCTGTGCAAAAATATGTTAAAAAACATGATCTTGTGCAGCAGTGCGCAGCACGCGGCGAGTATTTGAAAAAGGCATTGCAACAACTGGCAGAAGGGGAAACTTTGATAGGCGATGTGCGCGGCAAGGGCTTGTTGCTGGGTGTTGAATTTGTGCAGGATCGCGCTACACATGAACCCATGCCACGTCATCTGCATTTTACCGAGACCTTAATTAAAAACGCTTTTGCCAATGGCTTAATGACACGCGGGCGTTTTGGCACGGGTACGCAAATCAACGGCGATCACATTTTACTGTCGCCGCCCTTCATTATTTCTGAGGCGGAATGTGATGAGCTGGTGGGATTATTGGCGCAGAGTATCATACAAGCCCGCGCTCAATGTGGCGTGTAGAAAAATATACTTCAGACATTCATCACCCAGAGAAGACTATGACTCCGCAGCAACAACAACGCTATGCCCGTCATATCGCGCTGCCGCATATCGGCATAGCGGGGCAAGAAAAACTGCTTAATGCGCGTGTCCTGATTATCGGCATGGGCGGTCTTGGCGCGCCAGCTTCGATATATCTTGCCAGTGCCGGTATCGGACATTTAGTTCTCAGCGATTATGACCGCGTGGAATTGTCTAATTTGCAGCGGCAGATTGTGCATCAGCAAGATTCCATCGGCGAGCCTAAAGTCGCTTCAGCCAAGCAGCATTTGCTCAAGCTTAATCCGGATATTCATATCACCGGCTTGGATTATCAACTGGAAGAAGATGCGCTGTTGCAACAGGTGCAACTGGCAGATGTGGTGCTGGATTGTAGTGATAATTTTGCTACCCGCTTTGCCATTAATCGCGCTTGCGTTGAGGCGCGAACGCCGCTGGTATCGGGAGCGGCGATTCGCTATGAGGGGCAAATTAGCGTCTTTAAACCCGCGCAAGCGGACAGTCCTTGTTATCAATGCCTGTATCAAGATAGCGGCGTGGACGGCGATAGTTGCTCGCAAATCGGTATTCTCGCGCCCTTAGTCGGTGTCATTGGTAGCTTGCAGGCAATTGAGGCAATGAAAGTATTACTGAATGCGGGAGAGGATTTATGTGGACGTTTGCTGTTGGTGGATGGGCTGACACAAGAATGGCGCAGCTTAAAAATTCGCAAGGACCCGGACTGCGCTGTTTGTTCGCAGTGAGGGCTTGCAAGGTAACCTGAAATAATACTTTTCTTTTTGCTTATCAATCATTATTCTTTGTAATATATTGTCACGCATTGTTCACAGTATGCTCCATGCGCTGACTAATGTGCTGATACTTAATAAAAAAAATGCTGTCGCTTTACTCACCACCGCAGGAGATAACTATTATGCAAGGCTTCGATTTTTCCCGCTTACTTGTAAAAACGCGCTTACACTTATTCATCGGCAGCCTAATGTTGGTGAGCAGCTTGACCCTACAGGCGCGAGAAAGTCTAGTGCTGGGTGTGCATCCTTACATTACGGCACAGCAAATCGTTGATAAATTCACGCCGTTAGCCACTTATTTGGCGCAGGCATTAGGTCAACCCGTCGAAATTCGCGTTGCTAAAGATTATGTGGCGCATATTGAAGCGGTTGGTAATGATGCGGTGGATATTGCCTATATGGGACCTTCTTCTTATGTGGAATTGTCTAAAAAACATGCCAATCCACCATTGGCACGTTTACAGATCAACGCTAAACCGACTTTTCGCGGTGCTTTGATCATCAATGCAAACAGTCCTTTCAAAACATTAAGCGAGCTTAAAGGTAAGCGTTTTGCCTTCGGTGCTACACATTCCACCATGAGTCATCTTGTGCCACGTTATATGCTGCATGAAGCGGGTTTGGCTGACGATGTGCAACAACGACATGAGTTTCTCGGTAATCATGACAGCGTGGCTTTGGCGGTTTTGATGGGTGAATTTGACGTAGGTGCGGTAAAAGAAGCGGTGTACTACAAATACCAAAAGCAAGGCTTAAAATTATTACAATGGACACCGGATATTTCTGAGCATTTGTTTGTTGCCAGTCAACACTTATCCGCAGACGAGGTGAAGCTATTCGCCAAGCCATGTTTAAGCTCAGTGAGCTGCCGCAGGGAGAGATGATTTTGCATTCCATTAAAACAACCATCACCACATTAGTCCCGGTGCAAACCGAAGACTATGACAATTTGCGCGAAATTTTGGCTACACTAAAAGCCGCAGGTATTCCCGAATAATGCAATATAGACGAATCCTTTGGAGGCTTTTAATGCCCGACTCTTTTTTGGCGCGTCAACGTCGTTTATTGATGTTGTTTATGATTATTTTGCTCTCTTTCATGGTGCTTGCCGGCACCCTGATTACTGCTCATCAGCGTGATTTATTGCTTAAGGATGAACATCAACGCGCACAATTAGAACTCGATTTAATTTCGCAATTTATTTCAGAAGCTTTTTTGCGCCGCGATTATGCCGCGGTCAACCAATTTTTACGCAACTGGAGCGAGCAGCGCGTGCATATCGTGAATTTAAGCGCGACCCTGAAAAATGGTTTTGAATTAATTAATTATCAACGCAAAACCCCCGCGCCGCACACCTTTCCGCTGCACACAACGCTGACTTTTTCTAGCGGCAACAGCATTACTTTATCTATCAACAACGACATGCAGGCTATTGAAATCATTATCCGCGACTTAAATCGACAGCTTGTGCTGATGTTCACCGCTGTCGTTGTGGTTTTAGGGGCGGTTCTGTGGTGGGTATTAACCTACATCGCCTTAAATCCCATGAGCGCCGAAATCCGCCAGCGCACCGGCGAACTCACTGAAGCCATAGAAGAAAACCTGCGCATGGGTGCGGAACTGCAAGTCAGCCGTCGATTGCAAAGAATGGTTTTGCCCACCGAAGAAGAACTTATTAAAATCAAAGATTTAGATATTTCCTGCTTCATGGAGCCGGCAGAAGAAGTGGGCGGTGATTATTATGATGTGCTGGAGTGTGACGGGCATGTCAAAATTGGCATTGGCGACGTGACTGGACACGGTTTAGAAAGCGGTGTGCTGATGCTCATGGTGCAAATGGCGGTGCGTACCCTGTTAGCCAACAAGGTCAGAGACCCAAAAACTTTCATGCAGGTACTCAATGACGTGGTTTTTGACAATGTTCAGCGCATGAAAAGCGACAAAAATCTCACCCTTTCTTTGCTCGACTATTATGCCGGGCGCGTGGCTTTTACCGGGCAGCACGAAGAAATTCTTGTGGTACGCGCCGATGGCACAACCGAGCGCATTGACACCATAGATTTAGGGTTCATGGTCGGTTTAGAAAAAGACATTAGCCAATTTGTCGCGCAAGCAGAATTGGTACTGGAAGCAGGAGACGGCATCGTGCTGTACACCGATGGCTTAACCGAAGCACGCAATACAAAAAAACAGGGCTACAGCGTAGAACGCCTATGTGAAATCGTCAGCAGCCATTGGCACTTATCAGCAAAATCTATACAGCAAGCTGTTATCAGCGATTTACATCAATTTATCGGTGCGCAAAAACTGCTTGATGATGTCACTCTGCTCATATTAAAACAAAAAGAATCACCCGCAGCCTCAGTTTTTTTCACTAAAAATCAAGTCAACCCATCGGTTGTGCTGCATTAAATCCGGATGTTACGCAAAAGCTTCTTTTGCATGGGGTTTTGAAGCATTCGCGTTTGCGCCGCAAAAAGATGTGGCGCGAACCCTACAAGTCTGCCTGAAACCTGCACTCAGGGACATTTTTAAGTACTTAAAATACAAGCAGTTAGATGAAAATTGATAAAGCAAAAAATGCAGTTTCTGGCAGCTATGAATATCAATCTATAGCATTTATGAATGATCAATCCCATTGCTGGCAGCACTATCAAATAGGCTTGCTGGGCATATTCTGCCTATTCATCGCCGCCTGTGCGCAACTCCCCGCGTCTCCCGAAACAGCAACAGCGCAAAATGTCCCCGGACTACAAACCGAGCGCGGCTTAATTATTACCATGGAGGCGATTTTTTTCGATTTCGACAGTGCCGAACTGAACGCCGCGGCACGCAAAAAAATCGCCAGCCTCGCCCAGCTTCTTAAGCAAGAAAATAACAATTACATTATCGGCATTGATGGCTACACCGACATCATCGGGCAGGAAGATTACAACTTGAACCTGTCTAAACTACGCGCCGACAGCGTTAAAGCCGCATTTATCGCTGCCGGAATCACGCCCGAACGATTAGACAGCAAAGGCTTTGGGCAATCCGATCCGATTGCCGACAACAGCACCCTAAGCGGACGACAACAAAATCGGCGGGTAGAAATCCTCATATTGCAACCCTCAGAAATTCAACGCAAGGACGATTTTTGACGCGCAGCCACTTATGCGTGTGCGCAGCGCGAGCCACTGATGCCGAACACGCACAACACCTCAGCCAGCAATTAAAATATCCCTATTGTGACAATTGCGCTGCCGCCGCACAACAGAGCGACTGGTTACTGCATTTTTCCGCGCAAGGCTTAAGTTTGCAAGAAAATCACAGCAACACTCAGCTTCGCGTCGATTTTATCAGCGGCAAATCAGCCCATCGGCGGCGTTACGGCGGCGGACGCGGACAACCCCTAGCCCGCGCCGTAGGCTTAAAAGCCGCACACACGCCGAGCCTGATTGATGCCACCGCCGGCTTAGGGCGCGATGCCTTTGTGCTTGCCAGTCTCGGCTGTACGGTGCAACTTATTGAACGCTCACCGATTATCGCCGCTCTACTGGCTGACGGCTTGCGGCGTGCGCAAGCCGACCCTGAGATCGGCGATTGGGTTGCGCAGCGTTTAGCCTTACATCAGGGCGACGCATTCGCCTATTTGCAACAACGCACACTTGCCCAATTTCCCGAAGTGATTTACCTTGATCCCATGTACCCGGCACGCAAAAAAACCGCGCTGGTAAAAAAAGACATGCGCTTGCTTCAGCAGCTTCTCGGACAAGATGAAGACAGCCCAGATGAAGACAGCCCAGCCCTGTTGGAGATGGCTTTACAGCGAGCGCGGCGGCGGGTAGTGGTGAAACGTCCCAAAGCTGCGCCGCCACTGAGTACGCACCCCCCGGATGTGAGTATTTCCAGCAAAAACACCCGTTTTGATATTTATTTGATGCACTTGTAGCAGCTATTGCGTATTTAGGTGAGAGGGATAGGTGATAGTCTCTGTGGTTTAAACGGCTCTCTAGGAATTTGTGTTGCAATCTTGGGTGCAAAGCGAGTGCTAAAGCGGATAAATTTTTGGCAGCACTCCGGACGGAAGTGCTGTCTCATTGATTAAACTCTATTCACTCCAACACAGCTCTTCCTGAAGAGTCTTATTTTTGCGAGCTGCCTTGCCACAGGTGCGTAAAACCTGTCTGCTTTTCATTCAATCCATGAATAAAGAACTGACAGATTCTTCTTCACTGATGCGTCGTATGGTTTCTGCTAACATTTCTGCAATACTGAGTTGACGTATTTTAGGGCAGCTTTGCGCTGCTGGACTTAATGGAATGGTGTCTGTGACAACCAGCTCATCAAGCTGTGAATTGTTAATATTATCAATAGCTTTGCCGGATAACACCGGGTGCGTACAATAAGCCATCACTTGTGCTGCGCCATGTTCTTTTAAGGCTTGCGCGGCGTGGCATAGAGTGCCAGCGGTATCCACAAGATCGTCAATCAGCACGCAGGTTCTATCGCGCACGTCACCAATAATGTGCATCACTCTCGCTTCGTTAGGGCGCGGACGGCGTTTGTCAATAATTGCCAAGTCTGCGTCATCAAGCTGTTTTGCTAAAGCGCGGGCGCGCACTACACCGCCGACATCGGGCGACACGACCATCAAATTAGGGTGTTTTTTCTTCCAAACATCGCCCAGCAATACCGGGGATGCGTAGATATTATCGACCGGCAAATCAAAAAAACCTTGAATTTGATCAGCATGTAAATCCATCGTCAAGACGCGATCAGTGCCAACACTGGTAATCATATTGGCGACCACTTTGGCGGTAATCGGGACACGCGCAGAACGCGGGCGGCGATCTTGGCGCGAATAACCAAAATAAGGAATCACGGTGGTGACACGCGCAGCCGAAGCGCGGCGCACTGCGTCAACCAAAACCAAGATTTCCATCAGGTGATCATTGGCGGGGGAACAGGTGGGTTGGATGATGAAAACGTCTTTACCACGCACGTTTTCCATGATTTCCACAAAAATTTCGCCGTCGCTAAAGCGACCTACAGTGGCACGTCCTAGCGGCATGTTCAAATGCGTCGCTACTGACTGGGCAAGCATTGGATTGGCACTACCTGTAAAAACAATCATTCTGTGGTTGATGTGTTTGCCGGAATTCCGGTGTACGCTAATTGGTTTGAGCAAGGTCGTCTCTACTTAATCGTTAAGGCTTCGGTTAGTAGTCGTTTATGCAGATGTGACTGGAAGAAATGGCTGGGGTGGTAGGATTTGAACCTACGGTACACGGGATCAAAACCCGCTGCCTTACCGCTTGGCTACACCCCAAGGTGTCCTCTGTTTACGAGCGTAAGTGAGGGAGAGATTATAACAGCTTTTGTAAAACAGGTGAAATATTTAAGCCTTGAACCAAGTAACTTTGCCATTTTTTAGGCATCTGTTGCAAGGCGGCTTGAGCTGCTGCTGCTTGTTGAAAAACGCCAAACACGCAAGCTCCAGTACCCGTTAGACGCGCTCTACTAAACTTTTTTAGGTTGACTAGTGCGTCTTTAACTTCTTGATAAGCTTGACAAACAACGGCTTCGCAATCATTTTGCGTGGTCTCTAACAAGCTATCCAGTTCAACAAAGCGCGGCATTATTATAGCTTTTGTATCTCTTGTCAAGTCTTGATGTTGAAAAATAATGCGGGTAGAAATTTCGCAGTTGGGACGCAGGATTAAGTAGTAAGGTGTTGCTAATTGTTCTATGGGGAAAAATTGCTCGCCGACACCGGTTGCCCAAGTCGCTTTGCCATGCAGAAATACAGGGACATCGGCGCCCAGTTGTAAACCTAATTGGGCTAATTGCGCGGGCGAGTAATGCAATTGCCACATCTGATTGAGTGCCAGCAGCGTTGTCGCCGCATCAGAGCTGCCGCCACCCAAACCGCCGCCGCTCGGAATACGTTTTTCTAGCCAAATATCAACACCTTGCTGACAGGCGGCGGCGTTTTGCAGTAATTTCGCCGCTCGCACGATTAAATTATCCGAGGCTGCTACGCCCGGTAATGCGGTGTGCAGCACAATGTCTTTATCGGGGCGCGTTTCAAAGATTAAATCATCTTGTAAATCAATAAATTGAAACAAGGTTTGCAGGTCATGATAGCCATCTGCACGACGACCGGTAATGTGTAAAAACAAATTGAGTTTAGCGGGTGCAGACCAGATTTCACACATGTCAAAATTCCTTTTTTAACACAGATAGTTAGATTCCCTTTATAGCCCACCAGACAATCTTAACAAAAAATCCCCTTGTGGCAGATCGGAAAAGCTCATGGCTAACAGCATATCAGCAGTTGAAGTTACCTTTTTCAAAGTTTTCAGAATAATAGGCATTTCATAAACCTTTCATATTCTTTTTATATCCTTGTCCGTTGCTTGCGTGTGCAAGCAACCCCGCATACCGCCAATGTCGGCTTAACTCTGGATAAGAATATGCTTGATACAATCGCCTCTTTAACGCTCAAAATTCCTGCCATTACGCCCCAGACTACGGTCAACGATGTGGCGCAACTGTTTTTAAGTGAGGAAACGAAGCATCTGCTGTCGCTGCCCATTATAGATGATGGCAAACCGATTGGACTCATCAGCCGTTATGATTTGAATAAGGTGTATCTGAAAATGTACGGGCGTGAATTGTATGGCAGGCAGTCAATTACCAAGCTTATGACTAAGGCGGTTGTGGTGGAGAAACAACAACCGATTGAAGCCGCCAGCCAATACATTACGCGCCATATCCGTTTTCCGATTATGGAAGATTTTGTGGTCACGGAAAATGAACAGTATATCGGCGTAGGCATTGTGCTGGACTTATTGAAGGCGATGGAAAAGCGCGTTTTGCAGCGTACTAAAGAGTTATCAAGAGCCTATCAAAGCCTGAAAGAATCTCAAGCACAGCTGGTACAGTCAGAAAAAATGGCATCACTAGGACAGATGGTGGCAGGTGTGGCGCACGAAATTAATACGCCGCTGGGCTATGTGCGCAACAATATAGAAGTCACTCACGGTTTGTTTGATCAAACAAAGGCGTTGATTGAAAACTATGACAAGTTGGTTGAGTTGCTTACCGCCGAAGACATGGACGAGGAAACGCTCGGTGAGCAGTTAGAATTAGTCAGCGAAATGAGCGAGCCATTTCGTGAGGACGATTTGCTGGAATCTATGCAGGAACTTTTTAATGATTCCTTATATGGCGTTGATCAAATCGCAGAATTGGTGCTGAACTTAAAAGATTTTAGTCGTCTAGATCAAGCCTTAACTGACAATGTAAACTTAAATCAATGTGTTGATAGTGCTTTGAATATTGGTAAAAATATTCTTAAGTATAAGGTTACTGTTAAAAAGCAGTATAGCGAATTGCCGCCCTTAAAATGCGCCCCGTCGCAACTCAATCAGGTGTTTTTGAATTTATTGACTAATGCGGCGCAGGCGATCAAAGACAAGGGTTTTATTTGGATCAAAACTTGGACAGAAAATAACTGGGCGCATGTGTCTATCCAAGATAACGGTAAGGGCATTCCGCCCGATGTATTGAAAAAAGTCTTTGATCCTTTTTTTACCACCAAGCCGGTGGGTGAAGGCACGGGGCTGGGTTTGTCAATAAGCTATAAAATTATTGAGCAGCATCACGGGCAAATTAAAGTCGCTTCGGAAGTGGGTAAAGGCACAAAATTCTTAATCAGCCTGCCCTTAAACCCTGACAGCGCACTACCCAATACAGCCGATGTGCAACAACAGGTTGACGAGTAACCGTTCAGCTACACCCGCTCAACCTTGCAGGTTCTGAAAACCTGTAAAGTTTTTAATGGGGGAACGCTTGCGACCGCGAAGCTGTGACTGCATCGCTGGCTTAATCAGTTTATTTCTAATAAAATAATGGCTTAATGGATGCGCAATAAAACCAGTGGAGTATTTATGAGTGATAAACCGACGATTTTGTTTGTCGATGACGAAGAACGCATTTTACGTTCGTTGAAAATGCTGTTCATGGGCAAATTTAAGGTCAAAACGACCACCGATGGGCATGAGGCAATCGACATCTTAAAAAACGAAACTGTCCATGTACTGGTCAGCGATCAACGTATGCCCAACATGACCGGCGTTGAGGTGTTGCGCGAAGCGCGCAATACCTCGCCCAACACCATGCGTTTATTATTAACCGGCTATTCAGATTTAGCCGCGATTGTCGGCTCAGTGAATGATGGCGAGATTTTTCGTTACGTCAATAAGCCTTGGAAAAGCGAAGAAATCAAAAGCATTATTGAGCAAGCGGCGCAAATTGCCATACAACTTGACAGCAACGCCCAGCAAGAAAAAGCCAAAGCACTGGCTCAAGCCGCTACAGCCGCCACCGCTAAAATCAGCAGCGCGGAAAGCAGCGAAAATACAAGCGAAAATACAGATGCGCTGAGAATTTTGGTATTAGATGACGAGCCTACTACTTACGAAATTATTTTAGAGCTGATCAAAGACCCTAAACGCCTGCATTGGAGCAAAGATACCGAAGATGCTTTTGCGCATTTAAGTCAAGAAAACGTCTCTATTGTGGTCTCTGAGGTGCGCATCAAAGATGAAGATATTAGCGCGCCTTTGAAGAGTCTCAAGCGTTACAACCCCAACATATTGACCCTAGTGCTAACCTCTTTTCAAGACACCAAGTCTTTGATTGAACTCATTAACTATGGTCAAGTCTATCGTTTTTTACCAAAACCCATCCACAAAGGTTTGCTGGAAAAAAGCCTGCGTGCGGCGATGCAGCATTACCGTGCTATGGAAGCCCGCCCAGAATTGCTCATGCGCCATGCGGTTGAAAAACCGAAAGAAGAAGAGGAAATGGCAAGTAGCAGCATCTCTAATAAGGTGATGGGATACCTGAAAAAAATCCGCGCCCGTCGGCAGACGCAAGCGGGTGCATTGCATTAGCATTCGCGTTCGCGCCGCAAAAAGACGTGGCGCAAACCCTACTGGACTGCCTGAAACCTGAAGCTCGGGATATTTTTAAGTCACCGTTTAGTCCCCCGCACAAAACCTGACAGGTCTTTGAGACCTGTCAGGTTTTTACTGAGAGGGGTGTGAATGCTGACTTTCTGGCAGCTATGGGGGTAAACTGTCCACTGCTTTTGGACGAATATGGAGAAAGTCATTTCGATGAGTTATTTTTTCAAACTCGATAGTTTGCTATAAAATCTCTGCATGACTTCTCTAAATCGCTCCACCTCTCTGTATTTACGCCTGCTCACCTATGTTAAACCTTACTGGCGCGTGTTCGCGCTGGTGATTTTTGCAATGGTCATCACTGCCATTACTGAGCCGCTCATTCCCGCCTTGCTTAAACCCTTATTAGACGGCGGCTTTGTCGAAAAAGACCCAGCGGTGATTAAAACCATCCCGCTGTTGTTAATCATCATCGCCCTGCTGCGCGGCGTGGCAACTTATGTGAGCCAAGTAGGACTGGCTTGGGTTGCCAGCAAAGTGGTCAAAGACCTGCGCCGCGACTTGTTTGAACGTCTCCTCAGCTTGCCCACTACTACTTTTGACAATACGTCATCAGGCGCGCTACTGTCGAAAGTCACCTACGATGTGAACCGCGTGATGCTCGCTACTACTGACGCGCTGCTGGTGTTGGTGCGCGACAGCCTCGCGGTGCTGGGACTGCTGGCGTGGATGTTTTACTTAAACTGGCAGCTTTCGCTGCTGGTGTTTACTATCCTGCCGCTGATTATTGTGATTGTGAAAATCGCCAGCAAGCATCTGCGCCGCGATAATCTTTCCATGCAAACGGCGATGGGCGATATGACGCGGATTCTCGAAGAGGCTATCAGCGGACATAAGCTGGTCAAGGTGTTTCGTGGACAGGTTTATGAAGCCCAGCGTTTTGAAGATGCCAACGGGCGTGTGCAGAAATTTGAAGTGCGCACCAAAGCTGTTTCACATTTGAGCATTTTTCTGGTGCAAATGCTCACCGCCGCCGCGCTAGCAGTGATTATTTATATCGCCGCACTATTGTCTGAACAGGATCAGCTATCAGTCGGCAGCTTTATTTCTTTGTTCACCGCAATGGGCATGTTATTCGCGCCGATTAAACGTCTCACCAAAGTCAACGAGCAAATACAGCAAGGCTTAGCAGCCGCGCAGAGCGTCTTTGAACTGATGGATAAAGCCATTGAAACAGACTCAGAGGTCACGCTTGTTGAAGCCGTAAACACGCGCAGCGCGGTTGTGTTGAGCGGTTCGGTCAGCTTCCAACAGGTGGATTTTTGCTATGCTGGCACAGCGCAAACAGTACTGCACGACATTAATTTGCACGTGAGCGCGGGGGAGAGCATCGCGCTAGTGGGCACCTCAGGCAGCGGCAAAACGACGCTGGCAAATTTGCTGGCGCGGTTTTACGACATTCCACGCGGACACCTATCGTTTGATGGTATTGATATTAATGATTTACCACTGCGCGATTTACGCGATAACCTCGCACTGGTCAGCCAAGATGTGGTTTTGTTCAACGACACAGTGGCGGCTAATATTGCTTACGGCGGCATGGCGCACAGCTCCCGCGCCGCTATTGAGCAAGCCGCGCAAGCGGCTTATGCAATGGATTTTATTCAGGCTATGCCGCAGGGTTTGGATACCATGATTGGCGAGCGCGGCGTGAAGTTGTCGGGCGGACAACGCCAACGCCTGGCTATCGCCCGTGCTTTGCTCAAGGACGCGCCTATTTTGATTTTTGATGAAGCGACTTCAGCACTGGATACACAAGCCGAACAACAGGTGCAAGCCTCTCTCGAAAAACTGCAAAAAAATCGCACCACCTTTATCATTGCGCATCGCCTTTCGACGATTGAAAAAGCGGATCGCATTGTGGTGATGGAAAACGGGCGCATTGTTGAAATGGGCAAGCATCAAGACTTGCTGCAAGCGGGGGGCGCGTATGCCAAGCTATATCAGGCACAACACGCGCTGCAAGATTTTTGTTAAACGACGCGCATTTCGTAAAGCTGCTAGGTTTTCAAAACCTAGAAGCTTTCTGGCATTATTACGAGTATATTGTGGTTATTCTTAAGCTAATCCTGCAAAGCCCATAAACGCCAGCGATAACAGTCCTGCAACGATGTAGGCAATCGGTGCGCCTTTGAAGGCATCTGGCACTGCTGCCAATGCCAGCCGCTCGCGTAAACCGGCAAACATCAGCAGCACCAGCGTGAAACCCAGCGCGGAACCAAACCCGTATAGTAGGCTTTCGATAAAACTGTTTTCCTGTTGCACATTCAGCAAAGCCACCCCCAGCACTGCGCAGTTGGTGGTAATTAGGGGTAAGAAAATACCCAAGACTTGATACAGGGCGGGTGAAGTTTTGCGCACCACCATTTCGGTAAACTGCACGACGACGGCAATCACTAAAATAAAGGTCAAAATTCTTAAAAATCCTAGATTTAGCGGTGCTAAAACAAAGTGTTCTAGAATCCAACCGGCAAACGCCGCCAAGGTCAACACAAAGGTCGTTGCCAAGCCCATGCCCAGTGCTGAATCGAGTTTGTTGGATACGCCCATCAAGGGGCAAAGTCCTAAAAATTTGACCAGCACGACGTTGTTGACCAGCGCGGTGGAAAGGATGATAAGGAAATATTCCATGTTGAATGTTCCTGCTTGAAGGGCTGAAAATGCTAAAGGTAGCCACAATATCTATGCCAGTGCTTTATGCCTTCAAACAAAGCTTTGCTATTGTTTGATTTATAAGATTTTTATGGAGACTCTTAAGTCATATTGCCCATCGTTACAAGTAAACGGGATGAAAAATAGCGCGGATTGTATTTATCTTGACAATTCCTTCTTTGCTATTTGTAGATTTTCTTACAAAAAACCGATAAACACCCTCTCAAACCTTCTAAGTTTTTGAAACCTAGAAGGTTTAGCGCATGGTATAAATCTCGCTTGAAGCGCAAGCCTGTGTAAAAAACAATGGGGTATTCCACATGGCACAGTCAGCCACGACCGAACTTTTTGACACCATTAGCCGTTTTCTAGCCTCACCGCCGGAAGGGACGCCAGTGGAAATCCTTGATGCCTTTACTTTTCAATATCAAAAAACCTATTTGCCGCCCAAGCTGTTTTTAGAAACCGTCGAACAAGCCCCGATAGCCATTTCAATCACCGATCCCAAAGCGCAGATTTTGTATGTCAATGCAGCCTTTGAAGCGCTGACCGGCTATGTTCGTGAAGATGTGATTGGTAAAAATGAGTCGCTATTGTCGAGCAAATCCACCCCTGCAAGCGTCTATGAAGATTTATGGAACACTATACAGGCGCGTCGGGTGTGGCGCGGTGCGCTGGTCAATCACCGCAAAACGGGTGAGGAATACTTAGCCGAATTAATCATTTCGCCGGTATTGACTAAGCCAGGCGAAATTGGCTATTTTTTGGGAATGCACCGCAACATTACCGAAGTCCATCAACTTGAACAACGCCTAAAATTTCAAAAAATCCTCACTGAATCAGCATTAGATGCCGCCCCTGTGGTGATGGCAATGATCAGCAGTGAAGGCACAATTTTGCTGCACAATCAAGCCTATCAACGCTTGCGCAAAGATTTTAAAAACGACGAACCGGCGCGTTTGTTTTTAAACGCTTTAGAACGCGAATTGGGTACGGATTTAAGCTGTTTGTGTGAGGCAAATAAAAACAAAACCACCGAACAGAACAAAGGCTTTTCTAACATAGAAGTGCGCATCGATCCGCCCGCCCGCAATCCGCGCTGGTTTGCCTGTTCCGGCGTGCGTGTGCATGAATTAGACGAAGACGTGCATCATTATTTCAGTCCCAATGCCGGGCAACGCTGTTATTTGCTATTAGTCGCAAACGAAATTACCGCCGCCCGACAACGCATCCAAGAAGCCCGTATGAATTTAATTCGCGGCAGCATGTCTGACCAACAAACGAATCAGACCCTGCGCGAAGCCATGTCAGCAGCGATTTTCAAGCTGCAAGCCCCGCTCAATATCATCAAAGCCGCCCTTGCCATGCCCGCCCAAAATGACGCACAAACAGGCTTACGCAGCGTTTTGCAACAAGCATTAGAAACCGGCGAAGAAGCCATGCAGAGCCTGCGTTACGCGCTGCCTGTTCAGGTCATGGAACAAAGTTCACTGGTCAATCTCAACGAAGTTTTACACGAAGTCATCCAGCTATCCACCGACAAGCTGCTGGCAAATGGCGTGGTTGTCGATTGGCGACCAGCACCGGTCTTGCCCTCGGTCATTGGTCAAGCCAACGCCCTGCGACGCTTATTTAAGTATTTGATTGATAATGCTATTTGTGCAGTCAACGAAGTGCAAAGCGAATACCGCGAAGTGCGCTTACAAACCTCAGTACAAGGACGCGAATTGCGGGTTGAAATCATTGACAATGGTTGCGGCATTGAAGAAAACGAACGGCTCAAAGTATTTGAACCCTTTTTTTGTGGCTGGCGACAAAACAAAGGACACGCCGGCATGGGCTTAAGCATGGCAAGGGAAATCGCCTTAGATCACAACGGCAACATAGAAATTGATGCTGATTTTCTCGGCGGTTGTCGTATTTTTGTCTGCCTGCCATTGGCAGGTGAGGAGCCACGCTCGTGAGCAGTTTAGAAAACCAACTAGAAACACTGTATCAAGTCAGCCAAGTGCTGAGTCGTTCGCTAGACTTCCGCGACACGCTTGCCGAAGTGCTGAGTATCCTCAATAACATGGGAAATTTTAGTCACGGCATGATCAGCCTAGTAGACGAAGACAGCGGCGATCTGCTGATGATTGCTCTGCACAAAGAAGAATCCGATCCGTTTCCCATGCGCACCGCCCGCTACAAACCCGGCGAAGGCGTGATTGGTACTATTATCAATACCGGCGAGCCGCTGGTGCTAGAACGCATTATTGACGATGCGCGCTTTCTCGACCGACTGGGCGTATATGACCGCTACCGTCCCTTTATCGCTGTACCCATCAGCATCGGCGAACAAGTTGCCGGAGTACTCGCGGCACAACCGCTCAACGAATTTTCGCTTAGCCAAGACGAGCGTTTTCTAAAAATGGTGGGTAATCTGATCGGACAAAGCGTGCGTTTAGCGAAAACCATAGAAGACGAACAACAAGCCCTAAAAATCGAGCGCGATAGCCTGCGCCGCAAAGTGCGCGGCGAACACGGTTTCGCCAATATGATCGGGCATTCACGCTCCATGCGATTGATTTTTGAACAAATTCGCCAAGTCGCTAAATGGAACACCACAGTATTGATTCGCGGCGAATCCGGCACCGGTAAAGAACTGATCGCCAACGCCATTCACTACAACTCGCCCCGCGCCAACGGACCTTTCATTAAACTCAACTGCGCCGCGCTGCCCGACAACTTGCTCGAATCTGAATTATTTGGACACGAAAAAGGCGCGTTTACCGGTGCCATTAACCAACGCAAAGGACGTTTTGAGCAAGCCAACGGCGGCACCCTGTTTTTAGACGAAATCGGCGAAATCAGCCCAGCATTCCAAGCCAAACTGCTGCGCGTTTTACAAGAAGGCGAATTTGAGCGCGTCGGTGGCAACCGCACCTTGAGCGTTGACGTGCGCGTCATTGCCGCCACCAACAAAGACCTAGAAGCCGAAGTACAACAAGGTGAATTCCGCGAAGACCTCTACTATCGCCTCAATGTCATGCCCATATACCCGCCGCCGCTGCGCGAGCGCAGCGAAGACATACCCGAACTGGCGCGTTTTCTAGTCAGCAAAATCAGCAAAGCGCAAGGGCGCGAACTCAAAATAGACGACAGCGCGATCCGTCTGCTGATGCGCCACGACTGGCCCGGCAACGTGCGTGAACTGGAAAATTGCCTAGAACGCGCCGCCGTGATGAGCGATGGACAAATTGATGCCCACGCCATCAATCTCACCGGTCTTGAAAGCAGTTTGCAACCCGCCAGCTTTACGCCCAACGGCGCGGCAAGCAAAATCGACCTAGACGATCCCGATCTTGACGAGCGCGAGCGCGTTATCGCCGCCCTCGAACAAGCTGGTTGGGTGCAAGCCAAAGCCGCCCGTCTGCTGGGCATGACTCCGCGCCAAATTGGTTATCGCATACAAACTTTGAATATTCGCCTGAAACAATTTTAGTCTCAGGCGCGTTTTTTTAATAACTTAGTTGACAATCCCTGAAAAGAGCGTACACTAAAAGGCAGCTTGAAAGTCTGAGTTATTTATATGTGGTCGCGTCGATAGTCTTTAATAGTTCTTTCCTGCGTTTCATGATAAATCCGTAACATTTCTAGCAAGACCTGTCTTTAACTTCCCTAAAGACAATTTTTAATATTCAAATTAGGATAGTATTATGTCTACGACGACTGGCACCGTAAAATGGTTTAACGAAACAAAAGGTTTTGGCTTTATTGAGCAAGAATCTGGCGGTCCTGATGTATTCGCACATTTCAAAGCGATTAGCGGTAGTGGCTTCAAAACCTTAACTGAAGGTCAACGAGTTGAATTTACCGTGACTAAAGGACCTAAAGGTCTGCAAGCTGAAAACATCGTTAGACTGTAAGTGAGTGCTGACGTGAATTGACTGTAAAAAGTCTGTTCAAATAAAAAGGGTAGAACATCTGTTCTGCCCTTTTTTATTGCAAGCAATAAACCTGATGGCTTAGACATCAGGATTGTGCCGACTGGCTACAGCCGAAAATCCGTAAACCACACCGAGACACAAAGAAAAATCGCCGTCTTCTCCTAAAAAAGAGCCCTAATGCCCCGCCGCCATAAAAGAAAACCGCTACCGCCCGAACTTGTGCAAGCCACTATTGAAGACCTGTCTCACGAAGGACGCGGCATTGCCCATCTACACGGCAAAACCATTTTTATTGACAACGCCTTACCCGGAGAAAACGTGTGGTTTCGCTACACCGCGCTGCACGGACGTTTTGATGAGGGTGAAGCAATAAACATCGACAATTCCAGCGAGCAGCGTGTTAAACCCCAATGCCCGCATTTTGGCGTGTGCGGTGGTTGCAGTTTGCAGCATCTCAGCCCTCAAGCGCAGATCGCGCTCAAGCAAAAAACCTTGCTAGAGCAATTTATCCATCTCGGACAAGTTGAACCTGGACAGCTATTGCCGCCGCTGACGGGGCGGGTGTGGGGCTATCGCCACAAGGCGCGTTTGGGGGTGAAACATGTGGCAAAAAAAGGCGGCGTATTGGTGGGATTTCGAGAAAAACGCAGCCCTTATGTGACAGATATGCAGTCTTGCGTAGTATTACAGGACGCGGTTGGACAGCGCATCATGGCGTTGCGCGAACTGCTTGACGGGCTAGAGGCTAAACAACAAATTGCGCAAATCGAAGTGGCGATTGGCGAGGATAACAGCGCGCTGGTGTTGCGCAATCTCGCGCCGCTGAAGCAAGCCGATAGCGATACACTCATCGCTTTTGCGCAAAATACCGGCTTGCAGCTTTATTTACAACCCGGCGGACCTCAAACTGTCGCGCCTTTGTACCCGCAAAATCCGAGTGATTTACATTATCAGTTGCCGCTAGATTTAGATTTGGCTTTTCGTCCCAGCGATTTCACCCAAGTCAACCCGACGCTTAATCGGCTTATGATTGAACGTGCTTTGGAGCTTCTCGCGCCTAACAAGCAGGACTCGATTTTGGAATTGTTTTGTGGACTGGGCAATTTCACCCTGCCGCTTGCGACTTGCGCTGGGCGCGTCATGGCAGTGGAAGGCGAAGCCAGTCTGCTAGAACGCGCCGCACAAAATGCGCAGCGTTGCGGTCTTGAAAATGTACAGTATGCGGTGGCGAATTTACTGGAAACGCAAAAAGACAGTGATTGGCTATTGGGCGATTACAACAAAATACTCCTTGATCCGCCCCGTAGCGGTGCTATAGAAATTATCCAACAGCTTGATTTTACTCAAGTTGAGTGCATACTGTACATTTCCTGTAATCCCGCTACGCTGGCACGCGACAGCGGCGAACTGGTGCATCAACACGGCTTCACGCTCACACAAGCGGGCGTGATGGACATGTTCCCGCACACCGCGCATGTTGAGTCGATAGCCTTATTTCAACGCTCATGTTGATGACATTCCCAAGTGCCACTTGGGAACGAGATTTAAGCCACTTGCTGAAATTGCACCTTAGCCTGACGTGCGGCTCGCGCTTGCTCAGGCGAATAGGCTTGTCCTGCCCACATCATATCGTAAGCCACTTCTTCATTGCCATTTTCACACAAATCCAGCACCTCCTGAAACAAGGGTTGAAAAGTCTCAGAACGGTGTGAACGCTCGTGATTCTCAAACGAATTCCAAAAAGTAATCACCAAAGCTTCGCGCCCTTTTAAGGGATTTTCCACCGCTCGCCCAAGCGTGCTACCCTCATTAGAAATCATACCGCTGTTAAGGGCGACAAAGCCACCGATAAAACCGCTGTCGGAATGATAAGTTTTAACATTTTCACACAGCACAGCAACGCGCTCTTCTAAATCCTCAACACTGTATTCAGGCTTAAGGATAATACGATTGACCGTTACCACGCCACCGTTTGGAAAGCCAGGAATAAGATCAGACATGAAACACCTCCTAGATTGATTGAAGATAACTATATCAGTTATGTCTAATATATATTCTTGAGTATTTTTATCAAGATTTATGTGGAAAAATTTTCAGAGACTGAACACTTACCTTTTGTGGTGATTTTGCAAACACAATGAGGCTGATCGGTTTTTTGCAGGGGGAGTGAATGGTTAGAAAAATATATCGTATAATGCTGCTTGCTCTGTTTCTGCGAAGCTGTCCTTTATATCAATATGTGACTAGATGGATGAAAAACATGGAAGACCCACAAAATGAAGACATAGAATTGCAATTATTATTGCAGGCTATTTATTTGAAATACGGCTATGATTTTCGTGATTACACCCGCGCTTCTATTAAACGCCGCATTCAATACCGCTTAAACAATAGTCAATTACCCAACATCTCAGCATTACAACACCGGGTGCTAAATGATGCACATTGTTTTGAGCAACTTTTTCTCGATTTATCTATCAATGTCACAGAAATGTTCCGCGATCCTAGTTTTTATCGAACAGTGCGAGAACAAGTCATGCCTATTTTGCGTAATTTTTCTTATTTGAAAATATGGCACGCCGGCTGTGCAACTGGCGAAGAAGTATATTCAATGGCGATTATACTCAAAGAAGAAAATCTATATGAACGCGCACAATTATATGCTACCGATATGAATGAAGTTGTGTTGAAACAAGCCCGCGATGGCATATTTCCTATTAACCGCTTAAAACAATACACTGAAAATTATCAAAAAGGCGGCGGACGCGAGGCATTCTCAGATTATTATAGTGCGCATTATGAGCATGTTGTCATGGATAAATCCTTAAAAGAAAATATCTTATTTTCTGATCATAATCTTGCCACCGATAGCGTATTTGGAGAAATGCACTTAATTGTATGCCGCAACGTGTTGATTTATTTCAATCGGGAATTACAAAATCGTACTTTAGGTTTATTCTCTAACAGTTTATGTGATGGCGGCATATTGTGTTTAGGTTCAAAAGAAACCCTCCACTTTTCTGATTATGCCTATCAATTTGCAGATATTTCTCGTGAAGAAAAGGTTTACATCAAAAAACATGTCGCTTCTCGGTAAAGAATTTCAAGCATTAGTCGTGGGGGCTTCAGCCGGCGGCATTTATGCGTTAAGCACTGTGTTTTCTTCTTTCCCGCAGGATTTTCCTTTGCCGGTATTGGTGGTGCAACACATGCACCCGCACTTAAAAAGCCAACTTGCACATATTCTGCAAAAGAAAACCGCGCTTAAAACGCAAGAAGCCGAAGAAAAAGAATCGATTAAATCGGGCATTATTTATATCGCGCCGCCTAATTATCATTTGTTAGTAGAACTGGATCGCAGTTTGTCTTTATCTACTGACGGGCGTGTCAATTACGCCCGTCCCGCCGTTAATGTGCTGTTTGAATCTGCCGCAGATGCGTATCAAGATAGGTTAATCGGTTTGATTTTAACGGGCGCGAATAATGATGGTGCGACCGGGCTGCGGCGCATTAAGCAAGCGGGCGGCTATACCATTGTGCAGGAGCCGCACACCGCGGAGTCGAGTTCTATGCCTGAAGCGGCTTGTGCTGCTACAGAAGTCGATATAATTTTACCCCTGGAGGAGATTGGTCTGCATATTCTGCAACTGGTCACTCGCTAGAAAAGCTGCCGAAAATCATACTGATAGCCACCA
Organism: uncultured Thiomargarita sp.; assembly: GCA_964582525.1. Classification (GTDB taxonomy): domain Bacteria; phylum Pseudomonadota; class Gammaproteobacteria; order Beggiatoales; family Beggiatoaceae; genus BB31. Next base: position 46,953 of record CAZOSP010000004.1, read on the forward strand.
GAAGCAGCCGCGTTAGGAAAATAGGTAATCTTGCAAAAACGCTTGCGTCCATAGGTTGCCGAATTTTTGTTGTAATAACTTCAAGCCGGGGCTGTTGTCGCAATGGTGTTTTTTATAGCTTTTTAGGGCTTGCGCGTATGCTGCCTGTTGTGCGCTGGGCATCGGCTGCGCGTTTTGCAACATTGCCATGAGCGATTGCCAAATTTGCAAATGCACATTGCCTAACAGTTGAAAATCTTGGCTATTTTGCGGACGCACAAAAAAATCGAGTCCCGAACGGCAGGCTTGATACCAATCAGGCATTTCTTCTGCCTGTTGCAGATGAGCAAAATCTTGATGGGCTTTCAATAGCACGCTGTTTATTTTTTCCGCACTGTGGGTTTGCGGTATTAATGATAAAGCGTCAATCACTGCGACAACGGGTTTCTGCCCTAAGCTGACAAATTCCATTGCATAGACAGGTAAGTCGCAGTGCGTAGCGGGAAAAAAGAAAATATTGATAATGTCAATTTTGGGGGCTTGAATGAGTACGCTGCGCATTTCACCACACTTGTTAAGTCGATAAAAGTGGGCTTTTAAGCGCAGTTGCCCGGCGGTTTGTTGGGCATAATGAGGGGGTAAAGTGCGCGCCTGTAAATCAGTGATACAGGCTTGAGTGAGCGCGATGCTTTGTTGTAATAGGTAGGAAAAATCAGACACGGAAAATACACATCGGCATGAAAATCCGCCAACAAAACAAAGCCCCAAACCAACAGCGGCAGGTGGCTATCGGTTTGAGGCTTAACAGGCTGGGCGCATTAAGAATTGAAGCAAATTGCTTTAAGCTCGCAAGCAAGCACGGCAACTTCACAGTCCAGCACGGACCAGGCTTTAGTTACTACAGGCGCGTTTTGCAGTTTTCAGTTGATCGTTGCTGCAATTTTTTTGTTTAGTACCTATGCACCACTTTTTACGGTTGTCCCAAGAAGAGATTTTTCGAGATTTTCCATCTGAACAGGTGACATTGTAAATATAATATTTACCGCCAAACGTGGCTTCGCCCTTTTCGGCATATTTGATGTCCTTAGGGGTTGATGAAAAACTCGCGGCACTAAACAAAATCGCGCTACAAGCCAATAAACAAACCCATAATTTTTTCTGTGCTGTCCTCATCATGCTTCATCATTCCTCAGTTAAGCGAAAAATATCACTTGCAGTTTTTGCAGGTAAAACAAGTGATGTTGATATTTTACAACAGGATACTTGCCCTGTGTCTTGAACGCAAAATTACTTATCTTTGACTGCACGCCATTTTAGCAGCTTTTAATTGGTCGTTGGTGCAACGTCGTGAAGTTCCGACACACCATTTTTTACGTCTATTCCAAGAGGTGATTTCACGGTTTTTACCATCAGAGCAGCGCACGGTATAAGTGGAATATTTTACACCTAAAGCGGTTGTACCGCGTGCGCAATAATTAATATCTGTTGGTTGCGAAGCCTGAACAGGTGAAAAACATAAAACAGCAGAACAACTTAAAGCAAACCATAGCTTTTTCATAAATACCCCCAAATAAATCATAAACAGCTCAAAAATAACAGCTTATTCATCACCTCTCAAGAATGCTGAGGCACTCTACAGGACTTTTTGAAACCTGAGTAAAAAATAAAAAGGTGATAATAAGAAGCGATTATACCATAGGCTATAGATGGCACTAAGCGCAGTTTTGTGTCAACTTAACGGATGTTATGCAAACGGCTTCTTTTTTGTCTATCAAAATAGACTGACACCTGCCGGGACAGGTGGGGAGAAAAAAATCGCCATTGCAGCATCTTCGGTAGCCCAATATGACAAAAAAACCTATAAACGAGAACGGCATATCTGCGTAAGACATGAATAATACTCAGGAATGACCACAAAATAATACCAGAAAGTACGCGGGCGTAAACCTCCTAGGCTTGCAAAACCGAGAAGGTTTGAGTTTCGGGTATTATTGAATACTCACAATCAGGCTTACAGTATAGATCACTGAGAAGTCTAAGCAACAGAGAACTGCATTTCTGCTTTGCTAGAGCTAAAAATGCGATACGCTATAGACGCACGTCAAAGCAGAAAACTAAAATCAAGCAAGTATTTTGCCAAGAAGCCTATGCCCATGACCGTGACAAGCCGTATTATTCTGTAACTTCTCAATACCTCATAGCAAGCAACCGCTCCCGGACGAGTCTGGCTAAGGGCGGAATCTCTCCGCCGCCCTTGATGCGATCACCCGGATAATCACGGAACAACACGCGGTTTTTTCGGCAGTCTTTTGCAAACGGCTAAAAGCGTCACGACATTATTGTTGTTTTGTTTGACGTTAAACTGTCCACTACTTTTGGGCGGATATGAAGGGTGTCAAAATACACAGTTCTGTTCACGCCTTATCCCGTGTGCGTTGCTTAAACTGAATAGGGGAAGTTTCTAGCTCAACATGCCGCCAATCCGCGGGATAGCTATATACAGTGCATTGCGGCGGCTGCGAGGTGTATTTTGACATCATATCCCAGACATCGTTGGCAAAACGCCAAGCCCCTTCTTTCAGGGGCGTTCCGTATAAAAGGACACCGATGTAACGCTTGCCAAACCAACCGGCTTCATCCGTTAAACGCAAGCGTTTTTCTAATATTTCTATCAGTTGTTGGGCTATTTCGCTGTGCTCGCCTACGTCGCCAATATCAAAAATGATTAAGGAAAAACCGTGACCATTGCGGTCGGCTCTTGCGCATTCTCGCTGAATCGCTAAATGAAATTTTTTTTCTGCCATCATCATAATTGGGTCTTGTGGGGAAGAGGGGTAGTTTGGACAAAGTTTCTGCCTTATCCATGAAAAAGGAACACGTAAGGTGTTAGCGGAAAATACGCTTGTCATGAACAACTCCTGAGCTTGTGTAAATAGGCTGAAGCCCCTGCTTGAAACTGTTTTGTGGTTTATATGCAGCCCCGGTAGGTGCGCGACATCTTTTCGTCGAAGCACACGGGATGATGGCACGCTGCCGAGTATTCGCGTTCGCGCCACACAAAGACCTGGCGCAAACCCTACTGGGCTATTGTTCAGCGACTCTCAAGTTAAAACCACATATTTTATATTGCGCCCTGCCTGAAACTGCTCTCAGAGATATTTTTAAGTACTTAAAATACAGGTAGTTACATCAAATTTGATAAGGCAAAATACACAGTATCTGGCGGCTATGATTATAAACCCAGCGTGGGGCAATGGCGATTTTTTCGTCCCCGCTTGTCCGGCAAGCGGGTGTCGGACTATTTTAACAGACGAAAAAGATGTCCTTTGCGTAACATCAGTTATGAAAAACGAACAGTGAAACTTGAGTTGTCATATAATCAGCTCGCGTTACGCGGTTAGTGCTTTTGACTGCGTAACGTCAGTAATCAGGTTTTATCAATTTCATAGATCAAATGGCGAGGTTAGCAATGAGTATGATTCATTTTGTCGGCGGAGAAAAGGGCGGCGTGGGGAAATCTGTGCTATCGCGCTTGCTGTCACAGTATTTTTTGGATAATTCTTTGCACTATGCGGGACTGGATGCGGATCAATCACACCCCACTTTGACCCGTTATTATGAGGATTTCACCCGCCCACTCAATTTGGACATGTTTGCCAGCATTGATGAGATTATGGAATTAGCATTGGCGGGCGAGCATCATGTGTTAATTGATTTACCCGCGCAAAGTCAGCGTTTTTTAGATCATTGGATCGAAGCCAATGACGTGTTAGACCTATGCAGAGAAATGGACATTACGCTGGTATATTGGTATGTGGTTGATGATGGACAGGATTCGGTGCAGTTATTGGATAATTTTTTGGCAAAATACAACACACTTTTACATTGTGTTGTGGTAAAAAACCAAGGGCGCGGCAGCGATTTTTACGCGCTTGAAAGCCTTGCTGTGTTGCAAAATGAAAAGCCCCATTTGCAACAGGTGTGTCTCCCCGCATTACATGCAGATACCATGCACAAAATTGATAAACTGAGTGTTAATTTCTGGGCGGCGATGAATGTCAAGGACAATCCGTTGGGGCATTTGAGTTTAATGGAACGACAAAGAACCAAAGTCTGGATAAAGCGAATATATGAAACCTTTAATACTGTTTTTAAGCAACTATAAATGTCTTGTGCTGCTGCTGTGCATGAGTAACAGCAGTGCCAATGAGATGATTAATTACGCGGGCGCACGCGATGAAATCTCCTTGCTACGCGCTTTGGATTTGACTGAATTGATGGAGACCCGCGTTTATTCGGGCGAACGTCAGTTAAAAAAACTCAGCGAATCCGCCGCAAATATGTTGGTGATCACTGACGAAGACATTGCGCGCACGGGGGCGAAAATGCTCAGTGATCTGCTGTGGATGACTGCCGGCGTTCAGGTGCAGGTGAAAAACAATAATCGCCACACGGCTTGGTTCCGTGGCGTACAAACTGAATTTAATAACAAGGTCGCGCTGCTGATTGACGGCGTACCGATGCGCGATCTGTTCGGTGGCTTTAAGCTGGACGAGGAAATTCCCTTAGACAGCATTAAGCGCATAGAGATTATTCGCGGACCCGGCTCAACACTGTATGGCGCAAATGCTTTTTCAGGGGTTATCAGCATATTTACCTACTCGCCCGGCGAGCGTAAACCTGCCAATCAAGTGACCCTAATGGCAGGTAATGCGGCAACGTTCAGCACCTATGTGCGCGGCGAAACGGAACTTGAGCAAGCCTATTTGCAGCTACAAGCCAAATATTTCGATACCAATGGACAGGCACCGATACATGATCGCCACGGACGCATCAATAACACCGACAATCCGCAACAATCCTTAGATTATTTGCAATTCAAAGCCAGCTCTAAAGATCAGAATTTACATTTCAGTGCGCTCTACAGTAACTTTGAAAATCTCAATGTCAACAAGGGCTTAGAAAATCCTTCTCAGCGCGATTTTAGCCGCTACAGCTTTAATCTGAATTATACGCAAAAACTTCAGGAAGCTTTGAGTGCGCAATGGCATCTGTACTACACACGCAATGACCGTCTTGAGCGCGACATCCAATATGACATCCACAAGGGTGCGGTATTAGAAGATTTTTCTTTTAATGACGACGTGTCCTTGCTGGGCTTGCAATCGATTTGGAACTATAACGGGCATCCGCAGCACGCACTGGTGACGGGCGTGGATGTGCAGCATGAAAGCTTGCTGGAAAGCACTTTTACCAATGCAGACACTGGCTTTGTCGATTCTTTTGTACTCAATCCCGCCTACCATGATTTAAGCCAAACCAATGTCGCACTGTTTGCGCAATATTCCTACACCCTGACATCGCAAAAAACCATGCTGACAGGCGGTTTACGCTATGACCACTTAGACATGTTTTCTAATCAACTCAACTATCGCCTAGGGCTGACTCATCGTTTCAATCAACGCCTGTCGGCTAAATTATTATATGGCACTGCCTTTCGCTCGCCGAATTTCCTAGAATTTAGCCGCGCAGACATCAACAGCAGATTACCCGATGTAGAAACTCTCAACACCCTAGAGGCGCAATTCAATTACAGCAGCCCTAACTATAGTGTCAGTTTTTCCCTTTTTCATAACCGTTATTCTGATGTCATTCAACGCCTTGAGGGTGAAATTTTTGGCAATATTGGCACTCAGACTATGTATGGCTCTGAACTCGAATCGCGTTTCAATTTATCGCCGCATTGGTCTGGTTTCTTCAATCTCAGCTACTTAGACACTCAACAAAAAGACACAGGTGAAGCCCTGCCGCTATTTGCCGACTGGCACAGCAGCTTGGGTTTAGACGGGCAATTTCAACAAGCCGCGCACCGCTGGACGGTGCATAATCACCTTATCATTTACGGCGACCGCCGCGACTGGTCAAGCAACGCTTGGGACATCGGGCAACAAGGGCGTTACGACAATCGCCCCAACAGCTTAAGCGACGGCTTTGCCATCTGGTATGCCAGCATTCGCTACCAAACGCTCAGCGGCACTTATAAAGGCTTAGAACTCGCCTTAAGTATTCACAATGTACTCAATGAGACTTACTATACACAAAGTAGCTCCCCGCCCGGAGCCCATCGTATTGCGTACTTTGATAATCAATATGAAGCACGCCAATATTACCTATCGCTCACCTATCATTGGTAAACTAAACAGGCGCAGACATGAAAATAACCGCTATCGGTGTAAATGCCGCCTTTTCAACAGGCACTTATGAACCGGCTATTTCTCTCGAAAAAGCTTCGCAGGCAGTGACGCAATTATTACAAGAACACAATGGACAGATCACCGCTGAGCAAGTTGCCAGCAGGCTTCAAGCGATGAGCGACGGGTATTATCTGCCCAAATGGCAATCCAATTTTTTAATTGAATTTGACATGCTCAACAAGCGCGGAGAACGTCCCTATCGCTTGCTGGTGGATGTGGGTGGCGATGCGCGACATGCGCTCAAAGCACTGCACTTGGGTTCGGCGAAAATCGACGGCATCTACATCTCCCATCCGCACAACGACCACATCGGCGGCATGGAATACATGGCACTCACCACGCTGTTCAACCCGTTTTACACGCCGGCAAAAAAACAATGGCTAGGCGACCAATTCATCGCCGACAAACTTTTTTTAGAACAAAATGTCTGGTCTGTGCCGCCGGGCAGTTGCAAACCCGACTTGTTCGTTCACAAAAAAGTTTTAGAACCCCTCAAACGCGCCGTAGGTCCCGGCATGGACACTGTGCAAGGCGTACCGGATGTCACCATCGAAACCTATTTTGATGTACACCTAGTCGGCAAACAAGAAGACGGCACCACCAGCAGCCACATCTTTGAAGATGGCAATGCGACTTGGAAAATGACCCCTATTTTCGCCATGCACGTTATTTCCAGTTCGGAAGAAATGCCCAGCTACGGCATCAGCCTCGAACACTCCAGCGGCTACAACGTCCTCATGCCCACTGACACCCAGCACATGATCCCCAAACAACTGGAAGCCCATTATCACCGAGCTAATCGTATCTACATGGACTGCGAAACGAGTCCCTTCCCCTCCGGCGTACATCCCCATATATCCAATTTAATCAACGATATGAACCCGGACATTCAGAAAAAATGCCTGCTTTATCATTACGACAGCTACCCAGAAATTCCCGACGGCATGTTTTACGGTATTTTGTGCGCCGGTGATGCGCATATTTATCCTGATTTTTCCTAAGTGGGAGCGGCTAATCGTAAGACTTAGCCCCGCTGCCGCTGGCGGCGTTTTGGCTGAGCTTTACAGTCAGCCACTCCCAGCCCCGCCACTGGCGGCGTTTTGCTACATATCCATCCCTTATTCGTCGGTCACACAACCGTGCGAAGCATCTTTAACGCTTTTGATGAACTTGTACAAAGTCCCTTTGCTGGCTTTGTAAGGCGGCATCGTCCAAGCGACTTGGCGGTTTGCCATCTCGTCATCGCTAACATCCACCGATAACGTGTTTTTGTCCGCATCAATGCTGATAATATCGCCGTTTTCGATAAGCGCGATAGCCCCGCCCTCCTGTGCTTCAGGGACGATGTGACCAATGATAAAACCATGCGAGCCGCCGGAAAAACGTCCATCGGTCAGCAGGGCGACATCCGCCCCCAAACCCGCGCCCATAATCGCAGAAGTCGGTGTCAGCATTTCCGGCATACCGGGTCCGCCTTTAGGTCCTTCGTAGCGAATCACAACCACATCACCTTTAACGATCTCATTGCGTTCCAATGCCGCGAGCATATCCTCTTCGCAATCATAGACTTTCGCAGGTCCAGAGAACTGCAAGCCTTCCTTGCCAGTGATTTTCGCCACCGCGCCGCCGGGCGCGAGGTTGCCTTTGAGAATACGGATATGTCCGTTGGCTTTGATGGGTTTTTCTAGCGGTTGGATAATCGGTTGATTTTCGTGTAAACCGCGCACCTCGGCGAGATTTTCGCCCAAAGTTTTACCGCTCACGGTCATGCAGCTACCATCCAGATAACCCTTTTCAAGCAAATATTTCATCACCGCCGGAGTGCCGCCCACTTTGTGCAAATCTTCCATGACGTATTTGCCGCTCGGTTTGAGATCGGCAATAAAAGGCACGCGGTCGCTGACGGTTTGGAAGTCATCAATGCTCAATTCCACTCCCACCGCTCGCGCCATCGCCAGTAAATGCAGTACCGCATTCGTCGAGCCGCCGGTTGCCATGATCATCACCATGGCATTTTCAAAAGCAGCGCGAGTCATAATGTCGCTGGGTTTGAGATCGCGCTCTAAGAGAATTTTCACCGCCTCGCCAACCCGCAAGCATTCTTCGCGTTTGCCCGCATCTTCGGCGGGATAGGAAGAGCTAAAAGGCAGGCTCATGCCCATGGCTTCAATCGCTGTTGCCATCGTATTCGCGGTGTACATACCGCCGCACGCGCCAGCACCGGGACAGGCATGGCGCACAATGTCTTGGCGTTCTTCTTCGCTGATTTTGCCGCTGATAAAGGCACCGTAGGATTGAAACGCCGAGACAATATCCAGCGGCTCTTGCTTTTTGCTAAAGCCCGGCTTAATGGTACCGCCATAGACCATCAAGCCGGGGCGATTCAAACGCGCCATGCCGATGATGCAGCCCGGCATGTTTTTATCGCAACCGGGCAAAGTCACTGCCGCATCGTACCATTGTCCGCCCATCACGGTTTCAATCGAATCTGCAATTAAATCACGCGATTGCAGCGAATAACTCATACCGCGAGTTCCCATCGAAATGCCGTCGCTCACGCCGATGGTGTTGAAGCGATAACCCATTAAGCCCGCAGCTTGCACGCCTTCTTTGACCGCTTGGGCTAAGTCGAGCAGGTGCATGTTGCACGGGTTGCCTTCGTACCACACGCTGGCAATACCGACCTGCGGTTTCTGCATATCGGTTTCCGTTAAACCAGTAGCGTAGAGCATGGCTTGTGACGCGCCCTGCGATTTGGGCTGGGTAATGATAGAACTGTATTTGTTGAGTGTAGGCATCAATGTCTCCTGTGTTTTTTGCTAACGATTAACGATGTAGGGCGGATTAAGGCGCGTCTTTTTGCGTCGTATCCGCCAATTATATGAAAACGATGTAGGGCGGATTAAGGCGCGTTTTTTTTGCGCCGTATCCGCCAATTAGTGCGTAGGGTGCGCGACATCTTTTCGTCGCGCACGCGGGATGATGGCACGCTGCCAAGCATTCGCGTTCGCGCCACAAAAAGACGTGGCGCAAACCCTACTTTGCTATTAAATCAATCACTGCGAGAGCAGCGCGTTGATCGGAGTCTTGTTTTAAGACTTGATGAATACGCGCAAACTCTCCCTGCACTGCGGCAGTGCGTAGGGTGCGCGACATCTTTTCGTCGCGCACGCGGGATGATGGCACGCTGCCAAGCATTCGCGTTCGCGCCACAAAAAGACGTGGCGCAAACCCTACTTTGCTATTAAATCAATCACTGCGAGAGCAGCGCGTTGATCGGAGTCTTGTTTTAAGACTTGATGAATACGCGCAAACTCTCCCTGCACTGCGGCAGTTTTGGCAGGGTTGTCGAGCCAATCCAGCACAGCTTGTCCGAGATTTTCCGCAGTAGCTTCAGACTGAATAAATTCAGGCACCAAAACCTTGCCAGATAGCAAATTGGGCAAAGAAACCTGTTCAATTTTAACCAAACGTTTCGCCAGCCAATAGGTCAGCGGCGCGAGTTTGTAGGCGACGACCATCGGACGTTTGAGTAGCGCGGCTTCCAGTGTCGCGGTGCCAGAGGCGAGGATGATGACTTCTGCGGCTGTCATAGCACTGTGACTGTGTCCGTCCAAGCAGTGCAGCGGTAGGTTTGCGTATTGGCTTGCTTGGGTGTGCTGCATAAAACAGTTTTTTAGTTTTTCATTGGCTAAAGGGACCAGAAATTCCAGTTCTGGGCTGCGTTGTTGTAGCCATAGCGCGGTGTCTAAAAAGACCCGGCTAAGGCGGCTGACTTCGCTGAGGCGGCTGCCGGGGAGCAGGGCGATGTAGCCTTTGTTGGCGGCTAAACCGAGTTCAGTACGCGCTGCTGTTGCGTCGCTGTGGGTGGGAATCTGTTGAGCCAGCGGATGCCCAACAAAGCGCACGGGATGTCCATGTTTTTGGTAAAAAGCAGCCTCAAAAGGAAAAAGAGTCAACATCAAATCACAAGATTGCCGGATACCAGCCAAACGTGAAGCGCGCCACGCCCACACGGTGGGACTGACGTAATGAACAGTGGGGATGCCGGCTTGCTTGAGGCGGCGTTCCAGCGGCAAATTAAAATCAGGCGCATCAATGCCGATAAATACATCAGGGCGGTTATGTAGAAAATGGCGAATGAGGTGATTGTGGCAGCGTTTGAGCGACACGTAGCGTCCTAGCACTTCAACGATGCCCATGACGGAAAGTAGTTCCATTGGGTAGCGCGTGTTCATGCCGGCTGCCAGCATTTTTTCCCCGCCTATGCCGTCAAATTGTGCGTTAGGGAAGTGTTGACGTAAAGCGCGGATCAGTCCCGCGCCGAGCAGATCGCCGGACATTTCGCCAGTAACTATGCCGAACTGTAGTGGACTTTGCTGCCAAGCATTCGCGTTCGCGCCACAAAAAGACGTGGCGCAAACCCTACTCTGCTGTAGTGGAGGCTCAGGCATCGGGTGAAGTTTCCTGCTGGTGTAGGGTGCGCGACATCTTTTCGTCGCGCACGCGGGATGATGGTGCGCAACCAAGTAGCCGCGCAAAGTTGTGCAAATCATTCTGCATGGCAGCGAGATTGAATAATTGGGTATTTTGATAGAGTTCTTGCGCCCAATCTAGCACCTGTTGACATTGATACTCTTCTGCTAATGCTTTAATTTTTAAGGCAAAGTCCTCTATGTCATTGATTGATGAATAGGCATTGAAAGCTTGTGCGGTGGGCAAGTGGGTGTTTTGCAAAATAGTCAACAGGTCTTCGGGAATCGGCGCGTTTTTGACTTCCGCACCTACCTCCGCGGCTCCTGGTTGGGCTATGTCGCTTTGCTCGGTTGGCGCGGGTAAAAATTGTGCCAGCATTTCTAGTAGGGTTTGTTTGCTGACGGGTTTGCTGAGGTAGCCGTCACACAAGACGCGGATTTCTTCTTCGTCTTCTTTCATCGCCAGGGCGGTGAGGGCGATGACCGGAATGTGGCGCAGTTGTGGGTCATTTTTTAATAAGCGGGTGGCAGCATCGCCGTCTAGTATGGGCATTTTCATGTCCATTAATATGAGGTCGGGATGGTGTTGCTTGGCTTGTGCGATGGCTTGTTCGCCATTTTCTGCTTCTAATAGGGTGAAGGGGTGGGCGGATAGGTAGAATTTTAACAGTTTGCGATTGAGCGGTACGTCGTCGGCTATCAATAGGCTGGCTGGGGCAAATTGCGTGTGGGCAGGGACGGGTGCGGTTTTATGCTTGTGTGTTTCGGAGGGTCCGTGAACTACTTGCACTTTGTGCAGCATGACGGTGAAGGTGCTGCCGTCTCCGGGGCGGCTTTGTAGGGCGAGAATGCCGCCCATCACTTCGACGAGACGTTTGCTGATCGCCAGCCCTAGCCCGGTGCCGCCGTATTTGGCGTGGCTTTGGTTTTGTTGCTGTTCAAACGCGCCAAATATGCTGGTTTGTTGATCTTTGGGGATGCCGATGCCGGTGTCGGTGACCGAGAAGCTTAACTGGATATGGTTTTTTTCCGCAGCCAAATAGTCAAACCAGATTTTTAGGCTAATGCCGCCTTGTTCGGTGAATTTGATGGCGTTGCCGATCAAATTGAGCAGTATCTGACGTACACGGGTTTCGTCAATGAGCAGTTGTTGCGGTAGATCATCGGGAATCTCCAGACTAAAGCTGAGTTGTTTTTCTTGCAATTTGTGGGTAAAAATTTTGCGCATGTCCTCAAAGAGCGTGCGCAGCTCGGCGGGATAGTATTCGAGTTCGAGCTTGCCGGCTTCGACTTTGGATAGGTCGAGAATGTCGTTAATCAGTTTGAGGAGTGATTTGCCGCTGGTTTCAATGGCATGAAGAAATTCTTTGTGGCGTGCTTCGAGTTGGGCATTGAGCAGGATGTCGGTAAAGCCCAAGATAGCGTTCATCGGTGTGCGGATTTCGTGGCTCATGTTGGCGAGAAATTCGCTTTTAGCGCGGTTGGCTTGTTCCGCTTGGTTTTTCGCTAGGCGTAATTCGTCTTCAATACGCTTAAGCTCGCTGACATCTTTAGCGATGCTGTTAAAAGCGATGACTTCGCCCTGCTCGTTGAGGGCGGGCTGGATAGTCCAAAGCATGTAACGGGTTTGATGGTCACGGCTAACTAGGCGGTTAGAAAAATTAATGTTGCCGGGCTTTTGTTGTATCCAGGCGTGCAATGCTTGAAGGCTTTTTTGCTGATCTTCGGCATGAATAAAGTCAAATAACGAAGTGCCGATCAACGCTTGTGGCGGCACTGCAAACAGAGCTTGGGCGGCGGGATTGACATATAAAAAATCGCCTTTGTTATCGATTTGTGCGACTAGGCTTTCAGTGCCTTCAACCAATATGCGGTATTGTTCTTCGCTTTTATGGAGGGCTGCTTCGGATTGTTTGCGTTGTTCGATTTCCCTATTGAGACGCGCTTGCTGGCGGGCTTGCACGGCTTCACGGTAGCGTAAAAATAATTTCCAAACAACTGCGCAAAGGGCAAATAAATAAGCCATGTATGCCCACCAAGTGCACCAGAAGGGCGGAGCGATAATAATGCGTAAACGCGCATTGACCGGTCCCCAAACGCCTTCGTTATTGCTCGCTTTGACTTGAAAAACATAATTGCCGGGCGGCACTTTGGTGAAAAATGCGCGTTGCCGATTTTTGATAGTTTGCCACTCGGAATCAAAACCGAGCAATCGATAGGCGTACTGATTTTTGTTCGGCTGAATGTAATTTAAGGCGACAAATTTCAAGTTAAAAGAGTTCTGCCAATGCGCCAGCGTGAGCGTGTCGGTTTCGGAAATGGGGTATTGCAAAGGCGAGTCAGGACTGTTGGGCGTGATGTTTTGCTGAGAAATTTCCAAGTGGGTTAAAATCACCGGCGGAGGGTAACGGTTAGTTTTGAAAAAATCCGGAAAAAAGCTATTAAAACCGTTGATGCCGCCAAAAAACAGCTCACCGGTGTGGCTTTTGGCATACGCAGAATTGAAAATATTGCTTTGTAAGCCATCAGCAATATCGTAGTGCTTGAAGGCTTGCGTGGGTTCAGCGTCAGGCGCGAAACGGCTAATCCCTTGAAAGCTGCTCAACCATAAATAGCCGTTATCATCTTCAAGCACACCCCGAATAAAATCACTGGCTAAACCTTGATTTTGCAATTCTTTAGGCTGCTCGCGGTAGTGCAGAAAGCGACCGCTTGGATAGTCTGCTGAAGCAGTCTCCAACAATTTATTTAAGCCACTGTCGGCAGTGCTGATCCAAATTGTCCCGTCTTGATCTTGCAACACATTGGTCATGTCATTGCTGCTTAAACTGTCTTTTTGATGGGGACTATGTTGATAGTGTAATGGCGGTTGAGTGCGATCTTTGGCAAAACACAACACGCCGTCTTCCAAGGTGCTGACCCACAGACGTTGCTGGCGATCCTCATAAATATCGATAATCGACAGCAGTTGATCAGCCCTAGGCTTTGCAGCTGAGGATTGCTCAGAGGGGACCCGTTGGGTAAACCCCAGTTGGGTAAACCAAGGCAGAATTTCTTTTTTAATACCATCAAAGAAATACAGACCGTGACGGGTGCCCAGCCATAAAGTACCCGCCCGATCTCGATAAATGCTGCGCACATTGGCGATTAAACTGCGCGTATCATCGGGTAGGCTGGAATAGGTGGTAAAGTCATCGCGTTCCGGGTCGAAGCGATTTAAGTAGCCGCCATCGGTGCCGACCCAAATAGAGCCATCCACATCTTGGTGTAATGCGCGAACCGTGGGGTTTGGCAAAGCCTCCACATAATGCGTGACTTGCTCGCGGTTTTGCGTATAACGACTTAAACCCGCTTGCGTACCCACCCATAATTCGCCATCAAGGGAAGGCAGAATGGCTAACACATCGCTGTTGATGAGGCTGTTATCGTTATTCGGGTGATGCGTATAGTGGTGAAATTGGTTATAACCCGGATCAACGCGATCCAAGCCCTTCTCCGTGCCAACCCAAATACTGCCCGCCCGATCCGCGTACAAAGCCAACACCCGATCATCAGCAAGGCTGTTAGGAAGACTGGCATCATGCCGATAATTTTCCCAAGAATTATCTAGCGGATTAAGACGGTATAAACCCTGCCCATCTGTGCCAATCCACAAACAGCCATCGGCATCGCTGGTCAACGCCCATACCTGAGACAAAGCGTTGAGTTTATATTCAACAAACTGATGGTTAGCGACATCAAAATAATAGAGCGCGTGCATAGTCCCAACCCACAGCGTCTTGTTTTTATCTTCATGCAGACTGGTGACATTCTGATCGCTTAAATAATGCTCAAAGCGGAAGCCGGTCTCAGTGTCGATTAAGCGATTTAAGCCATTGCCGTCAGTGCCAACCCACAAAAAACCGCGACTGTCCCTATAAATGGGCCAAATCGATTCGCCGCTGATGCTGTTTTTGTGCGCATCGGGCAGAAATTGCTCAATGTGTCCGCTGTTGACATGCAGACGGAACAAGCCGTCATTAAGGGTGCCGATCCACAACACATTGTCTGCTGCATCGCCGCTTAAAGACCACACAGAAGGATCGCTCAAGCGGCTCATGCCTTCGGAGAGCAACGGATACCGGATAAAACGATCCCGCTTGCGATCATAGCGATTTAAGCCGTTGCGCGTACCGACCCACAAATCGCCATTCAGCGCATACACGCTATACACCGTATTGTGACTTAAACTATAGGGATGATGAGATTGATGGCGAAATTGGCTAAATTTTTTACCAGGCGTAAAGCTGTCAAAGCGGTTTAAGCCGTCTTCCGTGCCAACCCAGATAAACCCCTGGCTGTCTTGGAAAATCGCGTATAGGGAGCTATGTGATAAACTGTCATTGCGAGGCGTGAAATGCTCAAACTTAAGCACAACTTCGGCATTCGCAAAACCCGCGCAGCACAGCAACAGCCACACAGCCGTCAAAGCAAAACGCAAACTCGCCCAGACGGTTTTAGGCAGCTTCAAGCCATCTGCAACCTGCCGGAACTGCGAGATTTTCATACGCACATCATTACCCTTTAGGAACTGATTCATGAATATAAAAAGTCCTTTGATAACTGCCTTTGTTTTTCTCAGCAGCATTTTATTATCCCCTACCAGTTTTGCCCATGACGCTGCACAGCACGCCTTTTGGCAGGGTGATTATGGGCAAGCCATCCAGCTTTGGCAAAAAGCCGTCGAAAATTCTACTAACCCGGTCGAACAACTTGACTATCATATTAAAGTTGCCCTCAGTCAGCGGCAATTGGGGGCTTATACTCGCGCTCAAGAAAGCTTGCAGCAAGCCCGTCAATTATTACAAACCGTCCCTGAAAGCACGCCTGCTTATCCCAGCTTGGCTGCGCAATTTTATAATGAATACAGCAAGTTAATGCTTTCAAAAGGCAGCCAACACGGGACTGCCGCGCAACAAGCGGTGGCGCAAGCCTTATCCCTTGCCGAAACCGCATCGCAAGCCGACTTATACGCGCAGGTACTTAATCAACAAGGTAATTTACAAGGTTTGCTGCTCGACTACGAAGCCGCCCTCAACAGCTATAACGATGCCCTAGAGAGGCTTCCCGCAACACAACATGAGCTGCGCAGTAAAATTCAAATTAACCGAGCGCACAAAATCTACTTATTGGATGTGGATAATGCCTATCAGCATGACGATCTGCAACAAGCCTATCAAAATAGCCGCCGCGCAATATTGCAAACGCTGGCTGAGATGCAAGCTTGGCAAGACAGTTACGCACAAATTATGGGCTTGATTCGCCTCGCACAATTAGCCGGAGACATTCAGCAACAACTGCCAACCGCCCAGACTGACTTATCGCAAGCCCGCCTGAAAGCCTTGCAAAAAGCCCTGCGTTTAGCCCAAAACATCCAACAGCCGAGCGCGCTCACTCACGTCTATTTAGCCCTTGCCGACCTTTACCAACAACACGCGCACACCGCTCAAGCCTTGCGTCTTAACCGCCAAGCCGTATTTCATGCGCAACAAGCGCGAGACAATAAACTTTTTTATCTCGGATTGCACCAACAAGGACAACTTTTCCAACAACAAGGCGCGATTGACGAGGCGATCAAAGCCTACCAACAAGCCACTGAAAAACTCACCCCGATTCGCCTACGCGATGCACAAACCGGTTATTGCAATATCCAACAAAGCTTCCGTGAACGCATCGCCCCGGTCTATTTTGAACTCGCTGATTTACTGTTACAACAAGCCGCACAAACCGCAGATGTGGCACAAAAACACGCCCTGTTGAAACGCGCCCGAGACAGTATTGAATCCTTCAAAGGCGCGGAATTACAGGCCTATTATCGAGACGACTGCATCACCCTTCATACCTCCACACCCGCCGACCAACAACTGGATGCGCATTCCGTCGTGTTATATCCGATTTCCCTGCCCAATCGACTAGAATTGCTGCTCAGTTTTAATCAGCACATAGAACAAGTGACGGTGCCCGTCAGCCAACAACAACTCACGCAAACCGCCGCCTTATTTTTATCCCCTCTGCGCAGTCACCCCAACCCAGAATTACAGGAACGCAGCCGTGATTCGCGGGGTGTCAGTCGCGGCGTGAGTCGCGGCGACAGCGAATCTCTCTACCAAGACCTTTGCGTCCCCCAAGCACGCGGCAGTCTCTCACTGCCCCCCGCCGCCTTACGCTTCCAACAACCCGCCCAACAACTCTATGACTGGCTCATAGCCCCGTTGCAAAACAGCTTACAACAACACGCCATAGACACCCTCATCATCGCACCGGACGGCGCATTACGCACCATCCCCTTTGCCGCCCTACGCAATGGGGAACATTTTTTAATCGAAAAATACGCCCTCGCGGTGATTCCCAGCCTCTCCCTAAGCCGTCGTCAAACACACAGCAAACCAAACCCCTCAAGCATCCTCATAGCAGGTTTATCCGAAGCGCGACACGGCTTTGCCGAAATCCCTTGCGTAGAATACGAAATCAACAGCCTCCATGAATTACTCAAGCCGCAGCATCAACCCTTGCTCAACCAAAGCTTCCTGAAAGCCAATCTACAGCAGCAATTAACCGACAAGGATTATCGCTTCGTACACATCGCCACACATGGACAATTCAGTGCCAATCTGGCGCACACCTTCATTCTCACCTACGACCAGACCCTGCCCCTGAACGCCTTAGAAAAACTCATGAAATCCTCCAAAGTACGCAAACACCCCATCGAACTGTTGACCTTAAGTGCCTGCGAAACCGCTGCTGGCGATGACAAAGCCGCGCTGGGTTTAGCCGGTGTCGCCCTAAAAGCGGGTGTTAATAGTGCGCTGGCAAGTCTCTGGCAAGTTGACGACGAAGCCACACCCACCCTTGTTTTAGAATTTTATAAACAGCTCATGCAGCACCCAGAACGTGGCAAAGCACGCGCTTTACAACAAGCGCAAAGTAGGCTATTGCAACAACCAGCATTTGCCGCTTACCGGCATCCTTACTTCTGGGCAGCGTTTTTATTGATAGGGGATTGGTTGTAGGTCACTCAAGTGACGCGGGGGGTGTTTTTGTGACCGTTCAGCCCGCCGCGCTAAACCTGACAGGTCTTGAAGTCCTGTCAGGTTTTTTCTGGGTCATTATTTTACCGAACGAGGTTTTTCAAGATTAACATGCACTTTCAAACAGATTCCGATGTCATCATCATTGGTGGCGGCTTGGTCGGCTTGACCTTAGCCCGCGCCTTATTGCGGGGTGGTTTGCGCGTTATTTTGCTGGATAACAGCGATGCGCCCGCGCCCACATCCGTGGCTTTGCATGACAGCACTTATGACCAACGGGTATTTGCCATCAACCGCGCTTCGGAAAATATTTTCCGCGCCCTGCCCAGTCGCCATGGCAGCGTCTGGGCAGGAATGCAGGCGCAGCGCATCAGTCCCTATCACGACATGCACGTCTGGGAAACAAGCGGCGCGATTCATTTTAGCTGTCTGGATATTCAAGAAGAAAATCTAGGGCATATCATTGAGCAGCAGGTGCTGCTAGTCGCCTTGCAGGAAGCTTTACAAGATTGTGATAATTTGCAGATTTTACGCCCTGCGCAGTGGCAAAGTTTCAGCACATATAATGATTATATTGAACTGCATTTGGCGCATGGTCAGCGTTTAACCGCTGCGTTACTGATTGGCGCAGATGGGGCGCATTCACAAGTGCGCGAGCAAGCCGGCATTGGCTGGGCAAGCCGCGATTATGGGCATCACGCAGTGGTGGCTACAGTGCGTACTGAATTGCCGCATAAAAAAACCGCTTGGCAGCGTTTTCTGCCGAGCGGTCCACTGGCATTTTTGCCCTTAAGCGAGCCGCATAGCTGTTCGATTGTCTGGAGTACCCACCCAAACGCGGCGCAAAAACGACTCAATATGTCCGAGCAAGATTTTCGAGAGGCTTTAGGGCGGGCTTTTGCAGAAAAACTCGGTCGCATAGAGCAGCTACACAAACCAGCGGTATATCCTTTAGTGCGCCGTCATGCCAAACACTATGTGCAACCCCGTTTAGCATTAGTCGGCGATGCCTTGCGCACCCTTCATCCACTAGCCGGGCAGGGTGTCAACATGGGCTTGCTGGATGCCGCGACGCTGGCGGAAGTATTGATTGAAGCGCGGGAAAAACGCCACGATCTGGGCAATTACTGGGTGTTGCGCCGCTACGAGCGGTGGCGCAAAGCGCATAATCTGCTCATGCTAGGCGCGATGGACGGCTTTAAGTCTTTATTTAGTAATGGCTTTATGCCGTTCAGTCTAGTGCGTAACTTAGGCTTAGACTGGGCAGATAAAAACACCTTGTTGAAACAGCAAATAATGTTGCAAGCCATGGGCATACAGGGCGACACGCCTCAATTAGCACGTTTTTCTGGGAGCGGCTAAGTGGAGTGATGAAAATTCCCCCACCTAAGAAACACAAACCGATCCTATTTTTATTCCCAACAACAGGCGGAAAAAGCCTGTCGTCTTTTGGCTTGTACCGTCTCGCCAAGATGCTTTTGTACTCATGTTTGTATTCCCTTTAATGGCTAGACCTTATTTTTACAAAATTTCTCCTTAGGTGTTGGTCTAGTTTTTGGGGTCCACTATACTAAGACGCGGCTAAGTTAAGGCGCGGCGGTGGCTGGTTATAATCGCCATAATCTCAAACGGGGCGGAATGATGTCGCGTGGCATCACGCCTTTGACATCCATGAGTACGCCGCCTTGCGGGTCAAACAGGGCTTGCACATACTGCCAACCGCCTTCGATGTATTCACGATGGGCGACGGCTAAAATCACGCATTGCGCGGGTTTTAGTGCTTCGTCTGGCACAACTTGTATGCCGTGTTCGCGCTTCGCGTCTTCGGCATCTACATGTGGATCATGGACTTGCACCTTAATACCGCGTTTTTGCAGAATTTGCACAATATCCACCACGCGGGTGTTGCGTAAATCCGGCACATTTTCTTTGAAGGATAAACCCAGCACTGTAATCGTGCTTTCGGGAATCAGATAACCGCTGGATACCAGATTATCCACCGCACGGGTCGCAATAAATTCGCCCATGCTGTCGTTAAGCAAACGTCCGGAGCGGATGAGTTGCGCGTCGTAACCGACTTGATGCGCCTTGTTGATGAGATAATAGGGATCAATGCCTATACAGTGTCCGCCGACTAAACCGGGTTTGAAGGGCAGAAAATTCCATTTGCTGCCGGCAGCGGCTAACACGTCATGCGTGTCTATGCTGAGTCGGTCAAAAATTTTCGCTAACTCATTGACTATCGCAATATTTAAGTCGCGCTGGGTGTTTTCGATGACTTTCGCGGCTTCGGCTACTTTAATTGTTGGCGCACGGTGTACGCCCGCCGTTACTACGGATTCGTACACCGCGGCGACAGTATCCAAGGTGTCAGCATCCAAGCCTGAGACGATTTTGATGGTGTTGCTGAAGCTGTGTTCTTTATCGCCGGGGTTGATGCGCTCTGGCGAGTAGCCGACTGAGAAATCGCTGCCGCAGCTTAAGCCGCAACAGCGTTCTAACACCGGGATACAAACTTCTTCGGTGGCCCCTGGATAGACAGTTGATTCATAGACTACGATGTCGCCTGTTTTTAGCACACTGCCGACGCTTTTCGAGGCACGCAATACCGGCATTAAATCGGGACTTTTATCCTCATCCACCGGGGTAGGCACAGCGATAATGAAAAAGTCCGCGTCTTTTAAGTCTTCCTGTCGGTCGGTGTAAAAGATATTGGCAGCGTGTAACTCTTCACTGCTCACTTCTTCGGTGCGATCATGTCCGCCTTGCAGTTCTAAAATGCGTTGCGGGTCTTTGTCAAACCCAATCACGCGCCCGTGCTTGGAAAATGCGACAGCGGCGGGTAAGCCGACATAACCTAAACCAATCACAGCGACTTTACGTGGGTGCATACAGGCTCCTAATTAGGGGTTATTTAATAGCTGAGTGCTGTTGCAGGGTGAAGCCGCAGCTACACGGTGTACTGCGGTTTGGGTTTGCTACGCCACTGCGCACAAGCTGATAAGTGAGTACAGCGTATAGGCTTTAAGTTCGTTTAGTAGAAATAGGTGAGGGCGGGGAGACAAAGGGCAGCAGGCGAGCAAGTTGTTCTTGGCGTAAAAAGGCGCGGGCTTCGGGCGGGATTGCGGCGCGCTCGCCTTTGAGTTTTGCTTGCATAAATCCCCAAAAACGATACAGGCTACCTAACACATAGGGTTTTTCGCGTACCCGACTGAGACATTTGACCAATTCAAACAACGGATGGTAACCAAAAGAGTTTTCCAAATAACCCTGGCGGATACGCGCTTTGAGCAAAGAACTTTGTTCGGTGCCAGTCAAGCGATGGTGCATGACTTCTAATTCGCTAAAAGTTTGCACTTTCCAGCCGTACAAACGCGCCATAATATCCGCTAACGCATCTATGCCGCCACGCGGCAGCGGACGATAGCCGCCAATTTGTTCAAAGCACTCGCGGCGAAATAACTGCACAGCCCCCGCCACATTCAAATGCGTAGCATTATGCTGAGGAATAATGACTCCATTGTGATCTTCGACAATCACCCCGCCACCCACGCCGAGCTGTTCATCCGCCGCGAAGCGTTGTAGCATTTGCGCGAAATAATCTGGCGCGAAACTCACATCCGCATCTAAATTACCCATTAAATCATAGCGCAAGCCATCCATTTGTTGAGCCGCAGCGTGTAGCGCATAGGCTTTGGAAGCAAATGCTCGCGCCTCTTGTTGAGGCTCAGTACGCAGATAATGAATGAAGTCGTATTTTGCCGCATAGTGTTGGATGATGTCATCCGTTTCATCGGTTGAGCCATCGCTGACCACCACCCATTTGAGCGGTTTATGCGTTTGATGAACAACCGAATCTAAAGTACCGCGAATATACCCTGCCTCATTGCGGGCGGGAGTGAGCAAAACGTAGGTCAGCGTGGGTGTCAACATGCTATGCAACCATTCAGGTGTTCGTCTAAAGAAGAAAATAAGTTGGTCTATAAGCCGGGTTCTGTCTATTTGCCAAAGCAAACGAGGCAATCATTCATCTGGGGTACATGTCGCCATGCCTCTCAAGCAACCTACCCGGAAGCGACGCGGACCACGCTTTAGCTTTCGCCAGCCTCCCTATTTGGTTTTGCTCCGAGTGGGGTTTACCCTGCCACTGCTGTTGCCAGTAGCGCGGTGCGCTCTTACCGCACCATTTCACCCTTACCCGCTGACTCGCGGGCGGTATTTTTTCTGTGGCACTTTCCGTAGGCTCGCGCCTCCCAGACGTTATCTGGCACTCTGTCCTGTGGAGCCCGGACTTTCCTCGACGGGTTCAAGCCCCGCCGCGATTGCCCAACCAACTTAAGTGCTTAGATTAACAGATTCAGCATCAATTTTTTAGTCAATCACTTAAAATAACCACCTGCCAAGTAACCGTTCAGCCCCTCCGCGCAAGACCTGTCAGGTTTTTGCTGAGAGGGCTGTGAATGCTTAACCTGCCAAGCTAGGGACCTGACACTCCAAAATCGGAAAAATTCACCGCGAGCCGTATAAACGCGATCAACGCAAGCAGCGATACACAAACTTAAAGGAGATTCATTATATGGATAATCATGATTCTTACCAGCAGATGCTACAAGCAGTGCAAGCTTTTCATAATAAACATGATTTTAAGAATACCGGCGGAGAAGATTTAATCTATCGCATCGCCTTGATGACAGAAGAATTAGGCGAAATTGCCGAATGCGTCACCAAAGGCAAAGCCACCACTGAATTGGCAGAAGAAACCGCCGATTTACTGATTTTGTTAATAGGCACTGCGATTGCCGCCGATTTTGATCTGCATCAGGCTTTTTGGGATAAGATGGCGAAACTCGACAAGCGCGAGTCACGTATGATCGATGGACGCATTCGCGTCTCAGCATTTGCTGATGCTTGATAACCCCTTTAATCTGTAGATGTTTTTATTATGAAATTAGTTATCCTAGACCGCGATGGTGTGATTAATCAGGATTCAGATGAATTTATTAAATCCCCTGAAGAATGGCATCCTATCCCCGGCAGCCTTGAAGCCATAACACGCTTAACCCAAGCCAAATACCGTATTGTGCTTGCCAGCAATCAATCGGGTTTAGCCCGCGGTTTGTTGAATATCGACACCCTGAATCAAATTCACGAAAAAATGCACCGCAGTTTGGCGGAATTAGGCGGCTATATTGATGTTGTATTTTTTTGCCCGCACTCGCCAAAAGCCGCCTGCACATGCCGCAAACCCAAGCCCGGTTTATTTTTAGACATTGCCAGTCGGTTAGGTATTCATTTGACCGGCATTCCAGCAGTAGGGGATTCTTTACGCGATTTGCAGGCAGCCACCACAGCCGGCGCGAGTCCGATTTTGGTGCGCACGGGCAAGGGCAGAAAAACTGAAAAAGCTTTAGTGGATAACGGACTGGTAGATGTACCCGTATATGACGATCTCGCTACTTTTGTTGATAATCTGTTGCAAACTAAAGTGAGCAGTCGTTAGTGGGAATGGATACAAACGCTAAGGGATGACCACAAAATAAGGCTAGAAAGGGCGCAAACCTTTGCCCTCGTTCCTAAGTGCCACTTGGGAATGCCGTCCTGACCGCGTTGCGGTCTGTACGATGACAGCCAGCAACGCTGGCAAGGCATGAGTTCCCAAGCGGTGCTTGGGAACTAGCAAATGGCTACGGCATCCTGTTGCCTAAATTATTTTTTTGCCAAAAAGTGTAAACTGCTTTGGTGGGGATATGAAGGATGCCTCAATCCGCGCATTTTTTCCCACAAGGCACTGCGCGAATAAAACGTATGACGCGC